>JAEZYO010000169.1 GCA_023419055.1 Pseudomonadota bacterium
ATGGGGTCGGAGGTCCGGACGTTGCCGCAAGCGATGGGTAGAAAGCCGCTCGGGAAGATCTCACCCCGATGCGAGACGAACAAGAAGCCGCGGCCGTCGTTCACGCGCTCGCCGTGCTTGCCGAAGACGCCGTGCGGCGGGGCCTGGCCGCGCTCGCCCTTGCGCTCCAGGAGCACGCGTCGATAGTGCGGCGCCGCGGTCGTCTTCACGGCGAACGGTGCGTTCTCGGCGATGTCGGCAACTTCGTGCAGCGAAACCTCCACCGCCTCCGGCGAGGGCAACAGGCGCGCGTCTGCTCGACCGGTGGGGACGACGTAAAATACGCTCCAGAGTACGCTGCCGAGACGTGCCGTGAGCGCCGCCATCTCGCGCAGGCGCCCGATGGTCCCTGCGTGCACGGTCGTGTTCACCTGCGTCCGGATCCCGTACCGGCGCGCTGCTTCCAGGATGCGAAGCGCGGCATCGAAGCTACCGCTCGCGCCGCGAAAGCTATCGTGCACCGAGGCGTTCGGCCCATCGATGCTGATCGCCAATCGTCGAAGCCCGGCGGCCGAGAGCTCGCGGATCAGATCCTCCGTGACGAGCGGCGTGGCCGAAGGCGTGAGCCCCATATGGAGGCCTTCGGACGTACCGAAGCGCACGAGCTCCACCAGGTCGGGGCGCTTGGCGGGATCGCCGCCGGTCAGCACCACGAGCGGGACCTTTGCTCGCGCGAACGTCCGCAACAATTGGAACGCCTCCTCGGTCACGAGCTCTCCGCTATCGCGTTCCGGCCGCGCGCACGCTCGACAGTGCTGACAGACGAGATCGCAAGCCTGAGTCGTTTCCCAGATGGCGATGAAGGGTCGATCGTCGTGGGTCACTGGCGAGGGGAGCGGAGCAAAGGTCGTACCCGCGAGATCTGGGCTCGAGTGCGCTCGATTCGCGCAGAAGGTGCGCAGGTCCCGGGAGCGCGCGCAGGCTCTGCGCGACGCGAGCCAGCGCAGCCGAGACCATGAGGGCGCTGGCTGCGAAGACGGTGATCCCGCAAGCAGGAACACGACTTGCTTGGCTTCGCCTTCGAGGGCGCCGCTGAGCCAAAGATGCAGTCTCATTCGTTGATCCTGAGCAACCACGAGCCTTCGAGTGAGCGAACCGTCGCGGTGCTCGCCAAAGGCTTCCGCCCCTTCTTCCTCGCCGCCGGCGTTCACGCCGTGGTCTCGGTGCCGCTGTGGATTGCGGCGTTGTCGGGCACGGCTTGGTCGGTTCCGCGAGTGAACCCCCTCGAGTGGCACGCTCACGAGATGGTCTTCGGCTTCACGGGCGCGGTGATCGCCGGCTTTCTGCTGACGGCCGTGACCAACTGGACCGGGCGAGCCACCCTTTCTGGTGGGGCGCTGGCCGCTCTGCTCGCGGTCTGGCTCGGGGGGAGGCTCGCTCCTTGGGTGCCGGGGGTGAGCGGCTGGGTAGCCGCCGCTTGCGACGTCGCTTTCTGGGCGGGGCTCGCCGTGGGTTGTGGCAGGCCCATCCTTTCGTCGCGGAACCGGCGAAACTTTGGGTTCATCGCGCTCTTGCTGGCCTTTCTCCTGGCCGCCGCGCTGAGTCACGCGAACCGCTTCGGCGTCTATCCGCCTGGGCTCGGCGCCGGCCGGCTGCTGGGCGTCGATCTGATCGTCTTACCCATCTTGGTCATCACGAGCCGCGTCGTGCCCATGTTCACGCGCAACGCGACGAGCGCCGCCGGCATCGCTTCACGACCAGCGCTCGACCGCGCGGCCATCGTGGGCATGGCGCTGCTCACGCTGCTCGACCTCTGTTCCGCGCCGGTGCTGCCGAGAGCCGTGCTCGCGATTGCGGTTGGTGTGTTCACGTTCCTCCGCGCGCGCGACTGGGGGGCGGAGCGCACTCTCGGCAATCCGCTACTGTGGGTTCTGCACCTCGGCAGCGCGTGGATCGGGACCGGCTTGATCCTGAGAGGCCTTTCGTCGTTCGTGCCCGGGCTGTCTCCGAGCATCGCCCTCCACGCGATCACGGCGGGAGGCGTCGGCCTTCTCTGCCTCGGGATGATGACGCGCGTCACCCTCGGTCATACCGGGCGCATGCTCGCGGTCCCGCCGAGCATGGCCTGGGCGATGCGCGCGCTTTCGCTCGCGGTGGTCCTGCGCGTCGTGGGGCCGGTTCTCATGCCCTCCAAGACGCTCGTCGCGCTTTCGCTCGCGGCGCTCTTCTGGTCACTCGCGTTCGGCTGTTATCTCGCTATTTACGCCAAGGCGCTCGTGAGCCCGCGCGTGGACGGAAGACCTGGTTGAGGCGAGAGCTCAGGCTCGGAAGCCGGGCCAGCGTTGCTGTACGGTTTTCTCGAGCTCGACCCAATCCTCGAAGCAGCGCCGGGTGAGCTCCACCTGCAGCTTCGGATCTGCGCAAGCGTCGAGAACGCTGAACAGACCCGCCCGCTCAGCGCCGTCGTGATGTTCCGAGAGGTGCTTGTAGGTCGTCTCGAGATCGAGGAGAGCGATGATCTGCCGTCGGCGAGGGCTTCCGCTGCCGTCGATCGCGTCGAGCCTGCGCCGAGCGAGGGACAGGAGCTCGCGCATCTTGCGGTGCTGCCCGGTGTAGAGCTCCACCGAAAAGCGGGAGAGGTAGGGGAGCTTTTCGTAGGCGGGGAGCAAGAGCTCCTCTTCGTGCTGGGCGTGCAGCTCGAAGAAGGCGGCGTGTGCGTCCAGGAACTCGGCAGCAGGCGCGAGCTCGTTTTCCATCAAGCGCTCCTGGTGCAACCAGAAGAGCTCATCGAGGCGCCCGTGCAGCTCGAGCAGCCGCGAGAGCTTGAGCCCGGGCTCGCTCGTTCGAACGTCGTTCATGGGGGCAGAGTCATGGGCCAAAGCACGACTTTTAGCCATGACAATCGACGAGCTCCGCATCCTCGTCTCGCGTCGAGGCTCGAGCTTCGCGTTCTGCTCGCGACTACTGCGACCGGTTACCGATAAGCCATGTCTGAGTGCGTTCGCGCAAGTTCGTGCCTTTCTGGTAACGACGGGGCACGAAGGACATCGGTTGTCCGTCGCCGGAAAAGATCCACCATTGTCCGTCCGCTCGCGGGTGCTTATCGGTGGAGTCCCCGAGATGTCAGAGCGAACCGTCCGGGGTGGGAGTTATCAACCGATGGCAGCATTTGGCGTCCATTCCGAAGTCGGCAAGTTGCGCAAAGTCATGGTCCATAGGCCGGAGATGAGCCTCAAGCGCTTGACTCCGTCCAACCGGGACGAGTTGCTCTTCGACGACGTCCTCTGGGTCGAGCAGGCGCAGCGGGAGCACGATCAGTTCGCGGCCGCGTTCAAGGAGCGGGGCGTCGAGGTGTTCTACGTCCAGGAGCTGCTGGAGCGCGCGCTCGAGACCGAGGGAGCGCGTGAGTGGGCCCTCGACCACAAGGTCACGCCGTACACGGTCGGCCCCGCGGCGGTCGACGGCGTCCGCGCCGCGCTCGCCAACATGTCGGCGAAAGACCTCGCCGCCCATCTCATCGGGGGCGTGACTCGCGGCGAGCTGCTGAAGTTCTCGAACGGGGATCTGGGGGCCCATTCGCTCGAAGCTTCGGTCACGTCCGACACTGATTTCATCCTGCCTCCGCTACCGAACCACCTCTTTACTCGAGACTCCTCCTGCTGGCTCTACGGCGGCGTCTCGCTGAACCCGATGTTCTATCCGTCTCGACAGCTCGAGACCGTCAACATCGGCACCATCTATCGCTTTCACCCGATGTTCCGCGAAGCGAAGTTCGACTTCTGGTATCCCGATCCCAAACACCAGGACGAACACGACGAGTTCGACATCCAGGCCTTCGGGCGCGCCGCCCTGGAGGGCGGAGACGTCATGCCGGTCGGGAACAAGACCGTCCTCGTCGGGATCAGCGAGCGAACGACCGCGCCCATGGTGGAGCAGCTCGCCGTCCGCCTGTTCGAGAAGCAGGCGGCAGAGCGCGTCATCGCCGTCGTGCTCGAGAAGAAGCGCTCGTACATGCACCTCGACGTCGTCTTCACGTTCATGGATCGCAACGTGGTGAGCGTCTATCCCAAGGTCATCGAGAGCACCAAGGCGTTCACGCTCAGGCCGGGCACGGGCAAACACCTGCTCGACGTTAGGCCCGAAAAGACCTTCCTCGGTGCCGTCGCCGACGCCATCGGGATCAAGGAGAAGGATCTCCGCGTGGTCACGACGGGAGGGGACGCAGCTCAGCAGGAACGCGAGCAGTGGGACAGCGGAAACAACCTCGTCTGCATCGAGCCCGGCGTGGTCGTCGCGTACTCCAAGAACATCTACAGCAACAAGAAGTACCGCCAGGCGGGGGTGGAGGTCGTCGAGATCGACGGCTTCGAGGTAGGCAAGGGACGCGGTGGGGGTCACTGCATGACCTGCCCGCTGCTCCGCGATCCGTGAGCTGAAGCAGATTCTCCCACCTCGAGGGCATGAGCATGACAGCGTCTGCAACGCGCGGTTTCTACGAGACAGAGGGCACGAGCGTCACGGCGTCCGAGAAGAAGCTCTCGCGTACCGCTCTCACGGCGATGGTCGTAGGCTCCATGGTCGGAGCCGGCATCTTTTCGCTGCCAGCGACGTTCGGCAACGCGACGGGGCCATTCGGCGCGCTGGTCGCGTGGACCATCGCCGGTCTCGGCATGTTCACGCTGGCGCGGGTTTTTCAGGCGCTCGCGGTTCGCAAGCCCGCGCTCGACGCCGGCATCTTCGCCTACGCGCGGGAGGGGTTCGGTAATTATGCCGGATTCATCGCCGCGTTCGGCTTCTGGGCGTCGAGCTGCCTCGGCAACGTGACCTACTGGGTCCTCATCAAGTCGACGCTGGGCAAGGTCTGGCCGGCCTTCGGCGAGGGAGACACGGTTCAGGCCGTCGTCGTCTCTTCGATCCTGCTCTGGGCGTTTCATGCCCTCATCCTCCGCGGAGTCAAGGAAGCCGCAGGCATCAACACGATCGTGACGATCGCGAAGATCATCCCGATCGTCCTCTTCATCGTCATCCTGATAGGGGCCTTCCGTGCCGGGCTGTTCGCGAGCAACTTCTGGGGCGGGGAGACGGTCTCCTTCTCCGGAGTCATCGGGCAGATCCGCAGCACCATGCTCGCGACGGTGTTCGTGTTCATCGGCATCGAGGGCGCGAGCGTCTACTCGCGCTACGCGAAGGAGCGGAAGGACGTGGGCTGGGCGACCGTGATGGGCTTCATCGGTGTCCTTGGCCTCATGGTTCTCGTGACGATTCTCCCCTACGCGGTCATGACGCGCAGCGAGCTCGGCGAGCTCCGGCAGCCGTCCATGGCCGGCGTGCTCCAGCACGTCGTCGGGACCTGGGGCGCGGTGTTCGTGAGCGTCGGCCTCATGGTCTCCGTTCTCGGCGCGTACCTCGCCTGGACGCTCCTCGCCGCGGAGGCTCTTCACGCGTCGTCGAAGGCCGGCCTCACCCCGAAGGCGTTCAGCCACGAGAACCATCGAGAGGTTCCGTCCACGGCGCTCTGGGTCACGAACCTGCTGGTCCAGGCGTTCCTCATCCTGACCCTCTTCGCCGAGTCCGCCTTCGACATGGTCCTCGAGATGACGAGCTCGATGACGCTGGTTCCGTATTTCCTGGTCGCCGCCTACGCGCTGAAGCTCGCGCTCACCGGCGATACCTACGAAGCGGACCCTCGCGCGGTGCGGAAGCGTGCCCTTATCGTCGCCTGCGTAGCCGTCGTGTACACGGGCTTCATGCTGTACGCAGGCGGGCTCGCGTACGTGCTCCTCGCTTGCATCCTGTTCGCGCCGGGAACGATCTTGTACGCGATCGCGCGCCGAGAGCGACGCAGCCGTTGGTTCAATCGGGGGGAGGTGCTGGTCGCGGCGGCGATCGTCTTGGGCGCGGTTGCGGGGATCGTGGGTCTCGTGTCGGGACGAATCACGCTCTGAAGGCAGCAAGGAAAGTCGGATAAATGGCGACCGAATCAGAGAACGAAAAGGCCAAACGTCCGGTCCGCGCGCCGTCGCTGCTCGACGCGCTCCTCCCCATATTCCTCTTGATCGTGCTCATCGCCGGCGCCCTCGCGTTCTACGAGGACTCGGCGATCGACGGGCCGATCCCGGCGGCGCTCGTGTTCTGCGTGATGGTGGCGTCGCTCATCGTGCTCAAGAACGGGCACCCCTGGGAGTCGCTCGAAGCTTCGGCGCAGCGCAGCCTTTCGTCGGTCACGACCGCCGTGTTCATCTTGCTCGGTGTCGGTGCCCTCATCGGCACGTGGAACCTCGCGGGGACCATCCCGACGTTGGTCTCCTACGGCATGCGGGCGTTGTCACCGCAGTGGTTCTATCCATCGGCCGCGATCATCTGCGGCGCCGTCGCGCTTTGCATCGGGAGCTCGTGGACCACCGCCGGCACCATCGGCGTCGGACTCATCGGCGTGGCCTCGCTGCTCGGGCTCTCTCCGGCGATCACGGCAGGCGCGGTGATCTCGGGCGCGTATCTGGGCGACAAGTGCTCTCCGTTGTCGGAGACGACGGTGCTGACCTCGCAGCTGGTCAAGGTCGGCGTGTACGAGCACATCAAGCGGCAGGTCTGGACCTCGGTGCCGGCCTTCATCATCGCCGTGATCGTGTTCACCATCATCGCGCTCACCTCGAGCCTCTCCGCCGAAGCGGGTGACACGGCGACCGAGCTCGACGCCATCGGTGATGTCTTCAACATCAGCCCGTTGACCTTGTTGCCGCTCGTCCTGCTCGTCGTCCTCGCGGTTCGCAAGACGCCACCGTTCTTGGCGCTCATGGCATCCGCCCTGTTCGCCGGCATTTTGGGGCTTTTCCTCCAGCCCGCCGCCGTCGCCAAGTACATGGCGACGACGGGCAGCTCGAGCGGGATCCAGGC
>JAEZYO010000048.1 GCA_023419055.1 Pseudomonadota bacterium
CCTTGGGAGCGGCCTTGTGCGCGACCTGTGGCGCGGCCTGCGCCGGAAGCTTGACCTCCGCCGGCTTCGGCTGTGCCGCAGCGCTCTTCGGCGGCGGCCACATCACCTCACCGTCCTTCAAGATCAGCGCGCCTCTCACCACGGCGTCTTCGAGATCGATGTGCCAGCTCTTGGCGCCGCCCATGTCGGCGAGCAAATGAGTGAGGTTCGAGCCGTAGAGCTGGCTCGCGGTCGGGGCCAGGCGGCTCGGCAAATCGACGTACCCGATCACGGTCACGCCGCGGTGCACCGTGACCTCACCCGGGCGAGTGACGGCGCAGTTGCCGCCCGCCTCCGCGGCGAGATCGACGATCACCGAGCCGTGGCGCATCGAGTTCACCATCTCCTCGGTGATCAGGACGGGCGCCGCCTTGCCGGGGATGAGCGCGGTCGTGATGATGATGTCGACCTCGAGCGCCTGCCGAGCGAAGAGCGCCATCTCCGCCGCGATGAACTCGGCGCTCATCTGCTTGGCGTAGCCGCCGACGCCGCTGCCGTCCTCGGCGATCGGCACCTCGAGGAACTCGGCGCCCATGCTCTGGACTTGCTCGCGCACCTCCGCGCGCGTGTCGAAGGCACGCACGATAGCGCCGAGGCCGCGCGCCGCGCCCACCGCCGCGAGCCCGGCCACGCCCGCGCCGATCACCAGCACCTTCGCCGGCGGGACCTTGCCGGCGGCCGTGATCTGCCCCGTGAAGAAGCGCCCGTAGAAGCTCGCCGCCTCGATCACCGCTCGGTAGCCTGCGATGTTCGCCATCGACGAGAGCGCGTCCATCTTCTGCGCGCGCGTGATGCGCGGCACCTGATCCATGGCGAGGACCGTCGCGCGGCGCTTGGCGAGCCGCTCGATGAGCTCCTGGTTCTTCGCCGGCCAGATGAAGGAGACGAGCGTCGCGCCCTCGCGCAAGAGCTCCGTCTCGTCGACACCGAGCTCCTGGTGCTGCTCGGGCGGCTGCACCTTGAGCACCACGTCGCTCGTGTCCCAGAGCTCGCGCGCACCGGGCACGATGGTCGCTCCGACCTTGACGTAGTCGTCATCGGGGAACGCCGCGCCGGCGCCTGCCCCCGACTCGACTTGGACCTCGAAGCCGAGCTTCAAGAGCCGACTCACGGTCTCGGGTGTGCCGGCGACGCGACGCTCACCCGGACGTATTTCTTTCGGAATACCGAGTTTCATGGCCGTTCGCGGCGAAAACGCGGGCGCCGCGCCGGCACGGAACGCTAGCACCCGCGCCGCTAGAACGGCAACGCGAGGAAGTGGCTGGGCAGGATTACTCGCCCCACATGCGGATCAGGTTCT
The DNA here is from genome assembly GCA_023419055.1 of Pseudomonadota bacterium. The sequence goes on from JAEZYO010000048.1 coordinate 1,340, forward strand.
GCTGCACGCGCGAGAGCGCGAGCGCCTGCGGGCTCGTGCCGAGGCTCGCCTGGATACCCGTGAGCGTGACCACGACGTCGCGCTGCTCGTGACTCCGGATCAGGCTCTGGACCCAGAACACCGCGGCCACGCGCTTCCCGCGGGTCACCTGCGCCACGCGGTGGATCGTGTTCGCCGGGTAAAGCACCATGTCCCCGGCCGCGCAGCGCACGACGGCGTCACCGACGACCAGGCCGCCTCCCTCGTAACTCTCGGGGTCGGACAGGAAGACGGTGACCGCGAGATCCGTTCGTAAGACTTCCTGACCATGGAACGCGTCGTCGGTGTGCGGCCCGTACTCCATCCCGACGTCGTAGCGGCTGATGAGCGGCGCGCTCATGCGCCGCGGCAGCGCGAGCGCGCGAAAGCGCTCGTTCGAGAGCACGGCGCGCTTCACGAAGTCTCCGAGCTCGACCGAAAGCTCACTCCCCCGGGGTAGCTGCAGGTTGCGCTTGATGCGGGCCGCTTCGGCGCCCGCCGTCTCTCGCCCGTCCACCCAGCTCGCGTTCTCGAGCTTCGCGTGGATGCTCGCGAGCTGTTCGGGCGAGAGGACCTTCTGAATGACCGACAGGTTCATGGCAATTTCCCGAGCTCCCGGATCTTCACGGACAATCCCAGGGGTTGTCCATCGGGCGGGTGAACGGCGGCATGAAGAAGCCCGGCTTCTGAACCGGCGAAAAGCGCTCGCGATCGATGAACAGGCTCGTGCACGAGATCCAGAGCTGCCCCGACTTGAAGCCGTAAAACGGGATCTCCAGGTAACCGTGCTCGCGCAGCACCGCGGAGCCGCGGCGGTACCAGTCCGCGTTGTCGAGCACGATCGCGGGAGGCCCCTCGGCGCGCCGCACCTTCTCGAAGAAGCGCCGGAGGAAGCTCGTGCGCTTGCCCGCGAAATCCACGAGCACCCAGCCCTCGCCTCGGTAAGCGATCTCGGCCGACTCGAGCGCCTCGGTCGGGACCAACTCGAGCTCCACGTTGCCGGGGACACGCGACGCGAGCGCAGAGTGAAAGCCCGGGTCGGTCTCGAACGAGCGCACCTTGCCGAAGCGCTCCGCGAACCAGAGCGTCGAGTTGCCGGCGCCGAGCTCGATCAGATCGCTCGATTTCAGATCCAGGTGATCGATGAAGTCGAGGAACGGCCACGTGAGCAGCGGCGGCGTGCCCGGAGCGAGCACGTCAACCGTGGGCTCGCGAAAGAACCCGCGCGCGCTGAGCGCCGAGTAGGCAAAGCCGAGCTGGGCGCCCTGATCGTCGACCTGCAGGACCTCTGCCCGGTGCAAGAGGTGCGCGGCTCGTTCGGGGTTTAGTCGGGCAAAATGGCGGATCATGGCGGGGTTCGGCGCGACGCGCGGCGATGCGTCGAGAGTAGCGCAGAGCTTGTCTTGACGCCCTCGCTCGAAGTGTTCTCTGCTCGAGACGATGCGGAGTCGACTCTCGCTCGTGCTCGCGTTCGGGATGACCTTGTCGTGCGGAGGAGGCGGTGGCCGCAGCGCGCCGGAAACACCGCTGGAACAAACACGCGCTCCCGCTCCGAGCGCGGAGCCGATCGTCGTCGCCGTTCCACCCGCCGAACCCGAGAAGCCGCCGGCCGAGCCCGAGACCGCGCCCGTGCTCACCGTGGCGGGTGACGACGACTGGCCCGTGTTTCACGGCGGTCCCGAGCGCCACGGCGTCTCGCGCGCGGCCGCCATCAAAACACCGAGCCTGCTCTGGAAGGCGCGCGTCGGCATTCAGGGCTACACGAACGCGCCGATCGTCGTGGGCCAGGTCGTGCTCGTCCCCTCGTCGGGCAAGGCGCACAACACGCCCGACCCCGAGGACGGCCTCGTCGCGCTCGATCTCGCGACCGGTCGCAAGGCGTGGTTCACCCACTTCGACAACGACGCGAACGGCGCGGTCGCCGACAAAGATCGCGCGTACGTCGGCTCCGACGACGGCAACTTTTACGCGCTCGATCTCAAGACCGGCAGCATCGCGTGGAAGCAGCCCACGAAGGGCAAAGCCTACGGGCACCCGCTCCTCGTGGGTTCACTCGTCATCGCGGGCGACGCCACCGGCTACGTCCGCGCCTTCGACAAGGTCACGGGCGCCCCCAAGTGGGCCACTCAGCTCACCGGCGCGATCCGCGGCGGAGCGAGCAGCGACGGCCGCTCGCTCTACGTCGTCTCTCAATCGGGTGAGCTCGCCGCGCTCTCCCTCGAGGGTCGCGTGCTGTACCAAAGAACCATCGAGCGCCCGCCGTGGGGCGACAAGGGCAAAGACGTTCCCATCGAAGCGTATTCCCCGCCGATCGTCACCGACACGCTCCTCGTCATCCCGTTCGCGCGCGACACCTACTACTCGAGCGTCCCCGCCATTTACGGCATCGAGAAGAAGACCGGCAAGCTCGCCTGGCGCGCGCGCGGTACCGGCGATTGGGGCAACGTGCGGACCACCCCGGTTCTCGTCGCCGGCCTCCTCGTCTACGCCGAACCTTACTCGGGTGACGTGGCCGCGGTCTCCACCACGACGGGTCGCGTCGTCTACCGCAACACGATCGGAGCCTGCTACTTCCCGCAGTGGTCGTCCCCCGCCGCCGCGTCCGACACCGTCTACCTCATGCGCTTCGACGGCGTCCTCCACGCGCTCCACGCCACCGACGGCAAGAGCGCGTGGCGCTTTTACTTGGGAGATTCGAAACGTGCGGGCACGACGATACCCGCCGAAATCGAGAACATGCAGGGCTGCGAGTGGGACGTCCCGACGGGTCACGCGGCGTACTCGCCCGTCACGGTCGCGAGCAACGGCACCGTGCTAGCGGGAACCAGCGAGGGTTACCTGTACGCGGTGGGACAGAAGTAGCTGCGACGTCAGTCACCGCGAGGCTTCGTCTCGCTCGAACGTCTCGCCGCGAGCCGGCGCATGATCAAGGCCGGGGCGCAGACCGCGACCAGCAGCCCGCCCACGATCATGACGTACTCCCCAACCATGGCGGAGGCGACGGCCGACGAAAGAGTCGTCTGCTTTTCCTCGAGCGAGACC
>JAEZYO010000109.1 GCA_023419055.1 Pseudomonadota bacterium
CCCCGAAGAGGTCGCGCCCTGGGGTCGCGGCACCATGAAGCTGCCGACGATCCATCGCCTGCGCCTCGACGGCCCGGGCGCAGAGATCCGCGGCGAGAGCGACGCCTCCGGCTTCACGGTCTTGATCCCCGGCCGCAAGGTGATGGAGAAGGCGGCGGGGCTTCCGAAGCGCGACAGCCGCATCGTGCGCGCCCGCGCGAACAACACGCCCGGCGGCGCGCAGATTCGCCTCGAGTTCAAGGACGGCGTGCCGAGCTACCGAGTGCGCCTGCGCCGCGACTTCGTCGAGGTGCTGATCAGCGCTCCCAACAAGAAGTAACGCCCGGCAGACGAAGGGTGCTCAAGGGGCCGCTTGACGCAGGCCCCTTCCCTTTTTCGTGAGCCTGGGGAGAGAGGTGTTCGGGCTCATACGAATGCTGCCAGCGTCATTTTCACCGCGGGCGAGCCGCACCGCTCCCGCGTAGGCGATCATGGCCGCATTGTCGGTGCAGGCCTTGAAGGGCGGCACGACGAGCCGGATCCCCTTCGCCGCCGCGGCGTCCGCGGCGCGCTGCCGGAGCTCGCGATTGGCGGCGACGCCGCCCGCGAGGACCAGGAACTTCGCGCCTTCCTGCTCTGCGGCGTAGACCGCCTTCGCGATCAGCGTGTCGACGACGCGGCGCTGGAAGGCGGCGCAGAGATCGCGCAGCGTCTTGTCGTCGCCCGGACGACCATGCTCGTCGACCCAGCGCATGACGTTGGTCTTGAGCCCGGAGAAGCTGAACTCGAGCGACCCACGCCGTCGCATGGGCCACGGCAGATCGATGGCCTCGGGGTCGCCCTCCTTCGCGAGTCGATCGACGATCGGGCCGCCCGGGTAACCGAGCCCGAGGAGCTTCGCCACCTTGTCGAACGCCTCGCCCGCCGCATCGTCACGCGTCGCGCCGAGCTCCGCGATGCTCTCCACGCCGGGACCATCCACTTTGTAGATGGCGGTATGGCCACCCGAGGCCAGCAGCGCGACGAAGGGGTACTCGGGCGGAGGCGGCTGTTCCGTCGCGGGGAAGCGCAGGAACACCGCGAGCAGATGCCCGACCAGGTGGTCCACCCCGACGATCGGCTTTTCGGCGGACCAGGAGAGGCCCTGCGCCGCCTGAACTCCGACCAGGAGCGCGCCGGAGAGTCCGGGGCGACAAGTGACGGCGATGCCGTCGATCTGCTCGATCGTCACCCCCGCGCGCTCGAGCGCCGTTGAAACCACGGGCACGACGTTCCGCAGGTGATCACGGGAAGCCAGCTCGGGCACCACGCCGCCGTACGGAGCGTGGAGCTTGACCTGGCTCTGCACGACGTCGCTCAGCACCTCTCCCGACGAGCGCACCACGGCGGCGCCGGTTTCGTCGCAAGAAGTCTCGATACCCAGGACGAGCATGGGCGCCTCCATACCACAGCGGGCCGGAGTCAGCCGGCCGGCTTCATCGGCACTCGATGTCTTTCTTGCCTGCTCCGGCCGTCGCCACGAGAAAGATGGCGAGCCGCGGGCCGCCCGGCGCGTCGTTCAGGGGCGCGACGGCCACGCCGAGCTCGGAGGCGAGCGGATTCAAAAGCAGGGGGACGTCGGCGAGCTGGGTGCGATCGAGGATCTCGATGATCGAGGTGCAGGTCGCGAGGGTGCGCCGCTGGCGGTTGACCTCGACCTGCAGCGCGCGAGCGGCGGCCTGGGCGGCTGCTTCTTGCGACGGTGGAGACTTGCTCAGGTATCCCTTGATCGCCGAGAGCGCGACCCGGTCCAACCCCGGATCGGAGCGGAGCGCCGGGAGCGAACGTTGCTTGCGGAGCGCGTGGATCGCGCGCGCGATGGATTCGGAGGTCTGACGCGCTTCCTCGGCGCCGGGACGGCGCGCGAGCACGAGCGTCGCGACCAGCTGCTTGCCGCTCGGGAGCTCCCGGAACGAGACGCCGATGCCGACGTGCGTAAAGAGCGGATCGAGCATCGCTCCGCGGTGAGACGGGCTCTCCATCAGGCCCTCGTGCGCAGCGTCCGGCGACTGCTCGGCGGCGACGCACTCGCCGAGCCGCGCCACCCGGAGCCCGGCGACGCGCGCGCGATCCTCCGGTGAGCCGGTGGTCGGCGAGACGTGCCCCACGAAACCGTGCGCGGTCATGTCGGTCGAGTGCCCGAGCGCGACCCCGCGGAGCTCGGCGTCCGCGAGCAAGGGCGCGAGGCCGATCCGCTTCCGCTGCTCGTTCAAGAGCTCGAGCATGCGCGCCTCCGCTTGCTCGACGGTGAGCGAAGGATCCATCGCGGCGCCGCTCGAGCGCGTCTCCCGGGCGAGCGATGGGCCGACCTGAACCGGCACGTTCACGAGCACGATGGGGCCGTCCTTGCCGTAACCCATCACTTCGAGCTTGTAGATGCCCCGGTCCCGCAGCTCCACGGTCGCGTCGATGTCGCGCGACGGCATCTTGAGCTCGCGGACGGCACCCCCGGTGTCGGTCACGAACACGCTCGCACGCTCGTAGTGGCGCTCGATGCTCCCTGCCAGTCGAACTTTCGCCCCCGGATCGACCTCGCGCGGGATGTCGGCGAGCGACGCTTCGACGCTGCCGAGCACGACGGCGACGTCGGCGCCGTTCTTCCCCGTCGCGATACCGTAGCGGGTCACGCGATAGTTCTGCGGCAGCTGCTGAAAGATCGCGTCGAGCACGGAGGCGTCCGAGTTCGAGGTCGAGAACCCTTGAGCGCCGAGCACGGTCCCCACGAACCCGAAGCGGAGCGCGGCGCGCGAAGCCTCGGCCGACGCCGGCACCCTCCCCGCGTAGAGCTCGTCGAGGAACCAGAGCGCGACCGACGACAGCGCGCCGTCCGGCTCGGCGTCGTCACCTCGCTGCTCGAGCCGCTCGGTCACGTTGCGCTCGACGTCGCGAGCCGCGTCCCCGCCGAGCACGCCGTTCGGGCGCGCCGAGGTCTGGTAGGTGGCTGCGGGCTCGGGCACACGGAGCGCGCCGTCTCCCGCGAGTGTTCCTCGCGACGCGCAGGAGACACACAGGCCGAGCACCAGGATGAAGAGCACCCGCGTCATCGCCATGAACACCGAGCTCGATATTAGCTTGGTTTCAGGCCGCCCCTATCGCGATCTACTCGTTCTTCGGGCCCTCGTCGTAGCCTCGCGGCCGGTACTGCTTTTGGACACCCTGGTGCTGCTCGCCGTTGGTGACGATGTCGTTGGCGAGGAAGGCGAGCCAGGAGCCAGGGTGTTCCTCGGCCATCTCCAAGAGCTCGTCCTTGTGGGTGGCGATCGCCTTTTCGTCCCAGAGGCACTGGAGGCCGAGCGCGATCAGGTTCGGGTCGTTGGGGCCGAGCTCGAAGCCACGCGCGTAGTGCTGCCACGCTTCACCGGCCCGGTGCATCCGACACAGCGTGTCGCCGAGATAGACGTGCGCCATGGGCCAGTCCGGTGCGAGCTCGAGCGCGCGGCGGTTCGCGACCAGGCGTTCCTCGAGCTGCCCGCGCGCCCCCACCATCACCGAATAGTTGAGCTGCGCCTTCGCGCTGTTCGGCACCGCCTTGCGCGTCGCGTCCCAGAAAATGAGGTCGTCGGTGTAGTCGATGGCGTGCCAGCGCGCCATCCCTGCTTGCCAGGCGAACCAACCGATCACCGCGTAGCTCGCGTAGCGTCCGCGGCTCGCCACCCAGCGATCGAACATCACTCCGACGAGCAGCGCAGCGCCGACGCAGGGCAAGTACCAGAAGCGCTCCGCGCGCACCGTCGGCAAGATCACGGGGATGTTGGAGTGCGGGAAGTACGCGACGGGGACCCACACGAGCGCGAGCGCGAGGAGCGCGTACGCGGTAAAGCGCGAGCTCGGCAGGACCGCGAACGTCCCGGCGCGACGCTCTCGAAATTCGCGTACCCAGGAGGCGACGAGCAGGAGCGCCGCGGCGAGCGGCGGGACGACGAGCAAGAGCCCGCCGAGCACGCTCTCCGGGAAGACGACCTTCTCGGGCACGGGCTCCTGCGGGAACGAGTAGTCGCCGCTCAACGTGACAGGAAACGACACCTGCACGAGGCCGCGGAAATAGACGCGTAGCGCCCCGGCGATGCGGTGCGGCACGTCGGCGTCCACGAGCGGGTTGTTGATCGGGTCCTGAGGCAGGCTCGGCTGCTGAAACCAAGCCAAAAACCCGTGCAGCGCGCGCCTGTACCAGGGGGAATCCAGAGGTAGCGGGACCGTGAGCTCTGCCGGCAGGTTGATCGGAAAGAGCGCCCGACGGAGGTACGTGTAGCCGACCAGCGCGAGCACGGCCGCGACGAGCGCGGAGGCGGCGTACCAGACACGCAGCGGGCGCGACGGATGCAAGGCAGGCGCGAGCACGAGGCCCGCGTAGGCGACGAGGGGCACGCCGACGATGGCGCTTTCCTTGGAGAACAAACCAATCGTCATCCCGACGAACACACCGAGCGGCGCGAGCCAGCGCAGGCGCAACGACACGAGCGCGAGCAGCACCCCGAGCCCGCCGAGGACGTCGGCGATGCCGACGACCCCCGTCACGGCTTCCGTGAGCACGGCGAAGCACAGGAAGGCCGCCCCCGAGAGCCAGCCTTGCGCGCGGTTCCGCGACAGAGAAAACGACAGGCCGGCCACGAGCGTCGCGTTGATGGCGTGCCCCAGGATGTTGACCAGGTGGTGCACGAAAGGGCTCTCGCTCACGAAGAAGAGCGCCTTCCAGATCAGGTTCGGCAGGGGCCGATACGATCCGATGCTCCGGTCCGGCAAAAGCCCCCAAAAGTCGCGCTTGAAGGCCTCCTTGAACGCCCCGAGCCCGAAGTCGCCGTTGACGTAGGGGTTCGCGAGCAGCGCCTCTTGCTCGTCGAAGATGTAGTTCGACAGCGGGCTCCGCACGAAGAGGATCACCGCGATGACGATCGCGGGTGGGAGCGCGACTCCGAAGGTCGGATCCTGCTCCGTGAAGTAGTGCCACATGGACGCGAAGTAGCGACGCACCCGCTCGCGCAGTGACTCGTCCGGAGCACCCGGCGTTGCCTGGCTCGGGCTCGCTCCCTCCGAGCTCTCTTCGCGAACGGGCTCCTGTTGCACGCGGCGTGAACGCCATAGCGGAGAGGGCGCCCGAGAGGAAGCGTCGTCGAAAAGTGGCGTCACCCCTGCGCTGCGGTCGAAATCTGAGATAATGCCGGCCGCCGTCCCGGTTGGGCGGCGATCCCGATGACGACCCCTCCGCGCTTCGACGGCTGCGGCCCGGTGGAGAAGCTCCACAGCGGCCCGATTTCGGACCTCTACCTCGCCCGGCAAGAGCCGCTCGGCCGCAAGGTCACGATCAAGGCGCTCGGCGCCAGCATTCTGCCCTCCTCCCCGTTCGCCGCCACGCTCGAGCGAGAGGCGCGCGTGCTCGCGACCCTGAGCCACCCGAACATCGTCTACCTCCACGATTTCGTGCGACGCGACGATCGGATGTGGCTCGTCCTCGAGCACGTCGACGGCTTCACGCTGGAAGAGCTGCTCGAGCACGGGCGCCTGCCCATCGATGGAGCCATCGCGGTGGCGCGCGCTCTCGCGCGCGGCCTCGAGCACGCTCACGAAAAAGGGATCGTCCACCGGGACGTCAGGCCGAGCAACGTGGTCGTGGCGCGCGGCGGCGCGGTGAAGCTCATGAACTTCAGCGTGGCCGCCGAGGAGCGCTTGCCGACGGCGCCCGAGCTCCTCGACGGGGCGACGAGCCTCGCCTCGCTCGCGTATCAGTCTCCCGAACAGATCTTGGGAGAGCCCCCGGACCCGCGCAGCGATCTCTTCTCGCTCGGCATCGTGCTCTTCGAGATGCTGACGGGAACGCCGCCTTTCGGAGGCCGCAATGATCCGAGCGCGGCGCAGCGCATCAGGAACGACCCCCTTCCCCCGTTGGCGCGTCACGCGCCGGACGCGAGCGCCGCCCTCGAGCGCGTGGTTCAACGCAGCCTCGCCAAGCTGCCGGCAGACCGGTTCCAGAGCGCGACCGATTTCGAACGGGCCCTCGCCGAGCTCGTGGACCCCAAGTCGGACGAAAAGGCCGCGGTCCGGGGCGCGCTCGGTAAGGCGGGGTTACTCAAGGAGCCCGCTGCGCCTCCCGTGGCCAAGCGGGTCAGGGCGCGAGGCCCCCGCACCCTTCCGACCCTCCTCTGGCTGGGCGTCGCGGGCGCGCTGCTCACCGCCGGTTTTGGGACGATTCGCGTAGGTATCGCCCGAGGAGAGAAGGGTGGATCGCTCGCGGGCCAGGGCAAGCTGGAGCTTGCCCCGGACCAAGCCGCGTACCTGCGCGTGGTTGCGCAGCCCTGGGCGGACGTCTTCGTCGACGGCGAACAGGTGGAGACGACGCCGTTTGCACGCCCGATCCCGCTCTCGCCCGGTACGCACTACGTCAAACTCACCCACCCTCAGGCGCCCGACGAGCGGCGGGACATCACCCTGTCCCCGGGAGAAACGCTGGTGCTCGACGTCAACATGAAGGTCCCTTCGAGCGCTCTTCTGCCTACATCCGCGCCCTCTGTCTCACCCTCGGCGAGCGCCGACGTTAGCGACGACTCGCCCTGACGCGTCATGCTGAGTGGGGGAGACAGTGACGAATTCTGCCGGAAACCTGCTCGCCGGCTCCCAGGATCCGTGGCATAGAATTTTCACGTGTCAGACCAAGTAGGCCCGGGCTAACGCCGCAGGGTGAAACGTTCCGGGTTCTGACACGTCTCGATACACCATGGACGCTGAGCTCAAGTCCGGCTCCCGGCTAGGCCGCTACGAGTTGCTCACGCAACTCGGCCGCGGAGGTATGGCCAGCGTCTGGGTCGCTCGCGAGTGGTCGCCGAGCCGCGCGCGTCAACGCTTGGTCGCCGTGAAGGCGATGCTGCCCGAGCTCGCGCGCCAACCGGACTTTCGCTCGATGTTCCTCGAAGAGGGGCAGATCGTTCGCAGCATCGATCACCCGAACGTCGTGAAGGTGTACGAGGTCGCCGAGGATCGAGGCATCCTCTACATGGCGATGGAGTGGGTCGAAGGCGACTCGCTGCGCGCGGTGATCAAGGAAGCCAAGCGCCGCCGCGCGATCCCGCCGGAGATGGCGGTGCGCATCATCGCCGACACTGCGGCGGGCTTGCACGCCGCGCACGAGCTCCGGGGTTGGGACGGCGAGCTCCGCAACCTGGTTCACTGCGACATTTCTCCCCACAACATCCTGGTGGGTCTGGACGGCCAGGCCAAGCTCGTGGATTTCGGCGTCGCCAACGCCACCGTGCACAGCGAGCTCGGCAACAACGACACCATCAAGGGCAAGTTCGCCTACATGTCGCCCGAGCAGGCGCAGGCGCAGAAGATCGATCGCCGCAGCGACATCTTCGCGCTCGGGATCGTGCTCTTCGAGCTCACGACGGGCGAGCGCCTGTTCCGCGGGGAGAACGCGGGCCACACGCTGAAGCTCGTCACGAGCGGCAAGATCCCGGACCCGCGCGAGCTCCACCCGAAGTACCCGGAGAAGCTCGCCAACATCGTGAAGAAGGCGCTGAGCCGTGATCTCGGCGCCCGCTACCAGACCGCCGACGAGCTCCGGGGCGCGCTCGAGCGCTACCTCGTGGAAGAGCGCATCATGGTCGCGAAGGCGAGCGTAGGGCAGCTCGCGCGCCGCGTACTCGGCACGCGCATCGAGCAGCAGCGCACGTCGCTCCGCGAAGCGTTGATCGCCGCGGACGGCGTCGTCCACGATGGCCTGATCCCGAACTCGCCGGCAGCGCTGCGCGACGCGGGCTGGAACCAGAAAGACCACTCCACGCCCGGCGCCGATCCGTTCGCGCCGCGACCGACCTTCACGCTCTCGGATCCTCCGACGTCGAGCCAGGCGACCACGAGCGCTCCTTTTCAGCAGACGCTCGACACGCCGGCGCCGAAGCGCCGCTCCGCCCTCGGCGGCGTACTGTTCGCCGTGTTCGGCATCGCCGCGGCGGCGAGCGCGATCATATGGGCGAAGACTCAGGGACACCCGACGGAGCTCATTTCGTCGACCATCGAGACGAAGACCGAAACGGCGACGCCTCGAGCGGCAGCGCCCGGTGAGGACGATCCTGGTCCCTCGGGCGTCAATATCGACGAGCTTCCCGCCGAGCAGCAACAGGCGCAGGCCGCGGCTGCCGCGCACCGTGGCCCTGCTCGAAGCAAGAAGGACGACCCGGGCAAGGATCCCAAGAAGCCGGTCGAGGAGCTGCCCGAGAACCCCTACCCCAAGGAGGCGAACGCCCCGGCGGCCGAAGCGACGGCGGCGCCCGAGCCAGAGCCCGCGGTAGTCGAAGCTCCCCCGCCTCCGCCTCCTCCACCTCCTCAAGAGGGAGAGGCAGGGCCGTTCAGCCGTGGCGCTGCCATGGCCGCGCTCGGCTCGGCGTCCAGTCGGGCGGCGAGCTGCAAGCGCCCGGATGGCCCGACCGGCATGGGCCGAGCCACCGTCACTTTCTCGCCGTCCGGCGCGGTGTCGAACGTGGCGGTCCCCGCGCCCTTTGCGGGCACCAGCGTCGGCGCCTGCGTCACTGCCGTATTCAAGGGCGCGAGGGTGCCCGCTTTCACCGGCAGCTCGGTGCAGCTCCCGCAGAGCTTCCGCATCCCGGACTGAGGCGCGACACCGCTCGCTCGCGCCGGGCGAGCTTCCTCTAGAAGGGCTTCGGCGCGCGGACCGGCATGGCCGCGAGCTCGGCGTCCGCGATCGACGCGCTCTCCCTCGGCGTGCGGAGCGCGCTCGCTGCCAGGATGCAGAGCACGGGAGTTATCACGAGGTGATAGCGATCTTCGCCGAAGAAGAGGATGTGCGTGAAGGAGGTCGCGACCACGAGGCCGAGCAAGACGTACTCCACGCGCGTGCGGCGCGGGGCGCCGGGCAGGGGCAGGAGCGCGAAGAGCGGAGCGAGCGCGGGCAAGACGTAGAAGGGGTGCGTGTCCTTGGCCGCGGCGAACGCCGCGAAGAGCGCGATAGCGATGAAGAGCACGAGCTGCGTCACGGCGTCGGCGGGCCGTGGCTCGAGCCGCGTGATGAGGCTCACCGTGCCCAGAGCGGCGACCACCAGCAACAGCCGGTGGAAGAGCGTGAGGAGCTCGCGGCCAGCAGTGCGGCGAGCTTCGTTCCACGTGCGCGGATCGGCCTCGCGCAGGTACTCGATCGCGAACGACTCGTGGTTGTACGTCTGCTCGAGCTTCAGCGGGGCGCGCGCGAGCCAGGCTGCAGGGTCGTGGCGAATGCGCTCCAGGCCGACCTTGGCCCAGCAGCGATCTTGTTGCACCTGACCGGTGACGACTGGACAACCGTCGCTGCCGCGCAACGTCTGGAAGCGACCCGTCTCGGTGATCGCGCCGATCGCGAGATTCCAGCCGCCGTTCGTCGAGATCAGCGCGCAGCCGTCCATGCGCTGACAGTTTCGGAGCGTCCAGGGGCTGATGACGACGAGCGCCGCGACCACGGCGAGCGCGGTGCGACCCAGCGCGACCTTGAAACCGCCTGACCAGACCAGGAAGAGGAGCGGCAACGCGAGCAGCGAGACCGGGCGCACGAGGGCGCCGATGCCGAGCAGCGCCCCCGCGATGAGCGCCCCCTTGAGGTGACTCCGATAACGGAGCGCCACGAGCAGCCCACCCAGGAGAAAGGCCGCCGCACAGAGCTCGGTCATGATGAGCGCGGCGTAGACGATCAGGCCGGGGTGAAGCGCCGCCACCGCGCCGGCCACCCGAGCACGGAGCGGGCTCAGGCACGCGCGCGCCACGCGGTGCACCAGGGCGACCACCGTGGCTCCGATCAACGCGTTGAAGACGGGTCCGACCAGCGCTCCCGAGCCGAACACGAAGTAGACGAGCCCGAGCAGGGCGCTGTAACCCACCGGGTAGTGAGCCCAGGGCTTCCAAACGGGCGCGCCGCGCACCAGCACGTCCTCCGAGTAACCGAGCCCGGCCGCGATGCGCTCTGCCCCGAAGTGATAGTAGTGCCCGTCCCAGACCGGCTCTTTGGACCAGGCGATCGCGACGAAGAGACGAACCCCGAGCGCGAGGACGAACAGGGCAGCCGTGAAGCCGAGATCGCGCTCGACTCGAGCTCGAGGCTCGGCGGGGCCGGACGCGCTCAAGGCGTGGAGTCTCCTTCGGCCGCCGCGCGCGCGTGACGGAAGCGCCTGAGGTACGTGCGCGTCACCTGAGCCACGTCGAGCTTCAAGAACTTCGCGATCTCCTGGACGAAGCCGCGCGTGTAGACGAGCGCGGGCAGCTCCCCGAAGGCCTCGATCTCGATCGCCTTGAGGTGCGAGAGCGCGATCTTCGTGTGCTTGGCGATGTCCTCGAGCTCGACCCCCTGCGACTCACGCACCTTGCGCAGGAGCGCACCGGTGAACTCGGTCTCGGCGTTGATTTCCCGGCTGAGCTCACGGCGCAACATCTCTCGCTCCGCCTCGAGCGCGAGGTCCGGCACCGAGGGCCGGCGCGGTTGCTCCTCGGCCTCGTCGGGGAAGGTGGAGGCGTCGTAGGCCTTGCGACGAATCGGATCGAGCAGGGTGTCGTGCGCTTCTTCGATGCGCGCCTGCTCGCTCCGGAGCTCGCCTTCGGTCAAGAGCGACGTGAGCGGCAAGCTGCCCGACTGGTAGATCTCGCGCTGACGCTTGTAGGCGCGGCGCACCTCTTCGTCCGTGGCGCCACGGTGGGTCCAGAGCAGGTCGTAGAGATCCGGCTCGTTCGGAACGAGTGAAATAGGCTTCTCTTCCGGCGCCTTCTCGCGCGTCGCGAACAGGGCGAGCACGCGGCGGGCGATGCGCTCCGTGTTGCGGGCGCTCTTGCTGGTGGGGCTGTCGATCAAGAGCGGCCGGCGCTTGACCACCGAGAGCCAGACGGCGTCGTCCTGCTCGATGTGCCCCACGTAGTCGAACTCGACGCCCAGGTATCGACGCGCCATGTCGCACATCGCGGGGCCGAGCTCGAGATCGGTGCGGAGGCGCACGCCGTTGACCACCAGGCGCGGATGCAGGCCGGCGAGCGCCTGCGCGGCCATGCTGCCCATGTTCGTGTCGTAGCGCGCGAGCGCGCGCACCAACGTCTGCGGAGACGGGAGCGGCCCGACCTCCGCGTGGGCGCGCTCGACCAGGCGCATCTTGAAGCGGTCGGCGATGAACATGCGCCGGAGAACGCGCATGAAGAGCGCGCGAGAGAAGCGGTACGTCGCCTCGACGCTCGGTGGCTCCGGGGTCGACACGCAAAGACCCATGTCCGCCATCAAGAACAGGTCGAGCGTCGCCGGCTGTGTCCCCGATCCGAGATCGAGGAGGACATAGTCGACGTCGAGGTACCGGAGCTGCCGCGCCCAACGCGGCTTGGTGCCGGGCCGCACCGGCACCGTCGAGCCGACGCGGTAGAGCTGCGGGTAGAGCGCGAGGCCGGGCACTTGAGTCGGAACTGACTCGAGGTCACGCTCCTCGCCGTCGTCGGACCGTTCGCGTCCCGGGGTAGGAACGCCGAGCATCGTGTGAAGCTCCGCGCCCTCGGGGTCGCAATCGACCAGCGCGACCGAGCGGCCGAGCTGGGCCAGGTAGACGGCCAGGTTGACCGCGAGCACGCTCTTTCCGGCCCCGCCGCGGCCGCCACCCACGGCGATCACGTGGCGAACGCCGGGCGGAGGGAGGGCTCCCCCCGATTCTGGCGGGAGCGAAGGCGGAATCGTGGAGGTCATGAGCTGGGCTGCCCGATCTACCTTACATTCGCCCGATAACGTACTAGGCTCGCGGGCGATGATGACCCTGCGAGCCGCCGCGCTGTTCGGCCTCCTCGCCATTTCTGCAACTCGGCTGACAACCTGCCGCTCTCCGGGTGAGACGTCCGGCAACGGCACCCCGGAGCGCCCGGAGCCGAAGGACGTCACTCTCGCGGGGGTCGATACTTCCGCCTTCACGAGTCGCGAGAAAGGAGAGTGGTCCGGCCTGGTGTCGGATCTGCTCGCTCCTTGTCCCGACCAGCCCGTGAGCTTGGCGCAGTGCGTCCAAGAATCTCGACCGTGCCGTGCATGCGCACCGGCCGCGCGGTTCCTGGTCGACCAGGTGAAGCAGGGCCGCACGCGCACTCAGGCAGAGGGCGCCTACCGGGCCCGCTTCTCACCCGACAAGGTCAAGAACATCGAGCTGGGTGATTCCCCGGCCAAGGGTGCGCCCGATGCGCCGGTCGTCATCGTCGAGTGGGCGGACTTCGAGTGCCCCTTCTGCGGCGCCGTGAAGCCCGTGCTCGACACCACCATGGAGAAGTACCCGGGCAAGGTGCGCATGGTGTTCAAGCACTTCCCGCTGCCGATGCACCAGAACGCGGAAAAAGCGGCGCGCTCGGCCGTGGCGGCACAGCGACAGAACAAGTTCTGGGAGATGCACGGCGAGCTCTTTTCCAATCAGCAAACGCTCGACCCCGCGAGCGTCGAGCGGATGGCGCAGAAAATCGGCCTCAATCTCGACCAGTTCAAGAAGGACCGGGACAGCGAGGCGACGGCGGACGTCGTGGCGCGCGACCGCAAGCAGGGTGAAGGTCTCGACATCCAGGGCACGCCCTCCATCTTCATCAACGGGCGCCTCTTCCCGTCGAGTCAGGACTTCGAGCGCGATCTCGACGAGTGGATCGCGCTCGAGATTGAGCTTACGACGGGCGTGGCCGCCAAGAGTGAGAAGGCGACACCGTCTCCGGCGACCAGCGGCGCGCTCGCGCCTGCAGGTTCCGCCGCACCCGCTCCGTCCGCAGTGCCCGCCGCCTCGGGGAGCGCTCGTCCGGCCCCCGCCCCGAGTGCGGCACCGAGCGCGAAGGGCAAAGCTCCGTGAGAGGCGGCGCGGAAGGCGTCGGCTGCTTTCCGACCGGTCGCCACTACCCCGGCATCGCTCATCTGCTCCGCATCGTCGTCGCGGGGCTCGCCGAAGAGTTCACCGGCGAGACCGCGCTCACGGCGGCGCGCCTCGTGTGCATCGACACCGAGACCACCGGTCGCGATCCCGAGAACGATCGTATCGTCGAGGTAGCAGCGGTGATCTGGCAGGACGGCAACGTCCTCGATCGCAAAGCCTGGCTCGTGAACCCGGGCATCCCGATCCCGAAGGAAGCCTTCGACGTGCACGGGATCGGGGACGAGCACGTGAAGGACGCGCCCCCGTTCGGCGCGGTGCTCGCCGAGCTCCTCGATTTCGTCAGCGGAGCGATCCCGGTCGCCTACAACGCCGAGTACGATCGCAAGATGCTCTCGGCCGAGATCACGCGCTCCGGCGTGTCGATCGCGAAAACGCCGCCGTGCTTTCGCAAGGGTGTCGAGTGGATCGATCCGCTGGTCTGGGCGCGCGAGCTCCAGCGCAGCGAGCGGAGCAGGAGCCTCTCGGAGGTGTGCGAGCGCCTCGGCATCGCGCTCGATCAGGCGCACCGCGCGGTGCACGACGCGGAAGCCACCTTGCGCGTGCTCTGGGCGTTCGCCAACGACACGCGCGTGCCGCGCACCTACGCCGCTTTCATGCAGGAACAGCGCCGCCTGTTCCGCCTCTTCGAGGCCGATCGCCCGAGCTGGCGCCGCTGAGCTCGTCGCTCGAGGGTCGCACGGGCGCCGCTGAGACGGCGGTCGCTACGGCGAAAGCAATTCGAGCGGCTTTCGCAGCGATACCTCGGTGATCCGCGCCGGGGTCAGCCCGGCGCGCGTGAACCAGGCCTTGGTCATGATCCACCATTGCTCGACGCCGGGCTGGGTGGGTTGACCGAAATCGGAGCTGTAGACGAGGTTCCTCACGCGGCTCAGCACCTGGAAGAAGTCTTCTTCCGTCTGATACCCGAGAGTAACCGTGAGCGCCGTCTGCTCCACGTAAAGCCAGTCGTGGACGCCCAAGGGCTCGAGATCGGCGGCGCGCATCCCGGTGATCGGGTTCGCCGGTTGATTCAGGAGCAGCCGCACTCCGCCCTTCTTGGCGCAGAGCTCGATCAAGAGCTCGACTTCGCGCCGCGTGGCGTGCCCGGTCGAGAGCACCACGGGCTCGCTCTGAGCCAGCTCGACCAGCGCTTCCACGCTCTTTGCGAGGCGGCCGTCCGCTCCGCAGACGGAGGCCGGCCTCATCCCGAACCTCTCGACCGCGCCGTTGGCGTAGCGACGAGCCAACTTGCTCTTGTGCTCGCTTTCGACGACGGTCGGAAAGTCGACGATGATTCGACCCGCTCGCTCGGGTCGGTGCTGGCACAAACTTCGTGCAACCACGTCGACCGCGACGCCGCCCGCCACCGCGTTCAGCGCCACCGAGCCGAACACGGGAAACCCGAGCTCTTGAGCGACGCCCGCGACGGCGCAGGTGCAACCGAGGTGACTCCGCAGCACCACGCCTCCCCCGTAC
>JAEZYO010000117.1 GCA_023419055.1 Pseudomonadota bacterium
TAGCGACGCGAGATCTTCGCCGCGAAGCGCGGCGTCCACCGTGGTGTCGCTGCGCTGCCAGCTGTTGGCGGGGGTGGTCTCGTCGGTGCTTCCGATGCTGATGGGAGTCGTGGGCTCGTAGTCCGAGTCCTCGTCGAGCTTGGTCTGCACCTCGAAGTCGAGCCGCGCGCCGTCCGGAACGGTCGCTTGCCACTCGAAGTAACGCCAGGCCGGGTGCGTCCCGAAGGGGCACTCTGCCAGATACTCGCGCTCGTAAACCTGCTCTTCGTATTTCGGCGGCGTGACGAAGACGCACGCGCCGCCGCCCGCCGGGCAGCTGCCGGAGCAGCAGTCGTCGGTCGTGGTGCAGGCCTCTCCGACGTCGGAGCATTCGGTGAGCAGCTTGCACTGGCGCGTCGGCGGAAAGACGCTCGAGTCGGTGACCTTGCAGGCGGTGGTCGGGGTCGAGCCGGTGCCGCCGCAGCAGTCGTCGTTGGTCGAGCACGCGCCGTTCTGCGCCACGCACGCGGTGCTCACCCAGTAGGCGTCCGAGTTACCGGCGCCGAGCTCCTGACCCGGGAAGTAGAAAGCGGGATGGCTCGGATCGGTGCCGGGCGTGAGGGTGCCGTCCACTGCGGCGACCCAGAGCTTTTTCGCGGGCGGGACCCCCGAGCTGCAGGCGTAGGCGTTACCGCTCTCGTCCTTGGCCTCGGCGTCCCAGGGGTCGTCGTACGCGATGTTGCCGTACATGCGCCGCGACGTGAACATCACCCAATTGAAGCCGCCCGCTTGGACCGGCGCCACGTACGGCAGGTAGTTCAACTGGTTGTCGTAGACGGCGGCTGCGGTTCCGCTGTTCGTGCAGCTGTCGGGCTGGTTGATCGTGAACTTGGCGCCGTCCTGGTGGTAGTGGCTGACGAACGCGCCGTAGGCCCACCCGGTGGAGAGGTAGTTGATGTTGGCGAACGTCGCGCGGAGGCCCGTAGCGGATGCTCCCGTCCCGAGATCGACCGTGGCGGCGGTAGTCGCCGAGGTCGACCAGGTGGTCCCGCCGTTGGTCGAGTACTGATAGGTGGCCGTGCCGCGGTTCCCGGTGCCGGAGATCCTGATCCGGAGATCCCAGGGGCCGCCCGACGGCGTGCCCGAGACGGTCACCGCGCCGATGTACGCGCGATAGACCGCGGACGACGTGAAGTTGCCCGAGAAGTTCGCGTAGAGCCCGGAGGTGGTCAAGACCGGCGTCGTCTCGGTGTCGATGTTGCCGCTGTACGTGCCGGTGCCGCAGGTCGCGCTGGTCGTGGTCTTCCACCTGAAGGCCGCGACTCCCGCCGCGCCGCTGGACGAGATCTGAATGCAGAGATAGGTGCCGCTGAGCGCGGTGGTCCCCGAGAGGAAGATCGTGCCGGCACCGGAGCCGGAGTAACGATCCATATCGACCCGCGCGATGGGATACGTGTAGAGGGGGTACGTCGTATCGACGACCGTCCGCGACTTCTGCGGCAAACCCACGCCGTTCAGGTTGTCGAGGCGCGTGGGCGTGATGGTCCCGGAAGCGCTCGCGGGGACGTTCGACATCCAGAGCTCCGACAGCGCACCGGTGGTGGTGTTGATGTCGGAGTTACCCCACCAGCCGAGCAGCACGCCGCCGTTCGAGACGTACCGCGAAGTGCGGATCTGGCGCTGGTAGATCACGGCGTTCGCGTCGGGGGTGAACGACGGCCACGCGACGACGTGCGTCACGCCGGGCGTGGCGTTGCGCGTGTTCTCGAGTCGGAAGGTCGAGTTGTCGTTGCACGGCGGAGAAGTGCACGTAAAGTCGGAGACCGCGAGCTTGCGCCCGGTCGTATCGGACGTGACGCCGTTGATGCTACTTCCGCCCCAAAAGCCGAACGCGAGCCGAGTCCCGTCGGGCGAGAACCTCGGTGTCACGCCGATGACGTTGGCAGGCAGGTTGGTGACGGCGACGTTCGTCGGAGTCGCCGCCACCTTGTAGAGCTTCATGTAGTCCGGGGACGCGCGCCAATTCTGGTCACCGCCGCCGATACCGCTGTGGGTCATGTACAGGTTGCCCGTCTTCCAGGGCGCCCCGAACGTGAAGCGATCGCCAGTCGTATTCTCGCTGTCCGACCCCGAGGACCAACCGAACTCCCGCTCGGGGTAGGCGGTGCCCATCGAGGTGCCGTTCAACTTGTAGCGATTCGAGATGTTGAAGCGGACGCCGCTCGTCCCGGTGCGGCCGTTCGCGATCAGACGGGTGCCGTCCGTGTTCACGGTGTGGCAAACGGTGCACTGCCCGTTGGGTTGGACCGCGAGGGTGGGAGTCGTCGCGCCCGGCGCGATCTTGAGCACGGCGCCGGTGTTGTCCCCTTGAGGCGAGCTGTAGGAGTTGTAATAAACGGTTCCCTTGAGCTGACCGTTCACGAAATGGATGGTCCGTCGCAGCTCGCGCTCGAGGGTGCCCGCGGCGGCGTTGCCTTGACGGCGCTGGATGATGATCTCCGCGTCTTGCCCCCGCGCGGTCTCTTCGAAGTAGTCCCAGGCGACTTCCGGCAGAATCACCTGCGGATCGAGCGTGTGCGAGGGGGCGCCCGCCGTTCGCGAGACGATGTTGTTCTCCGCGACGATGAACGAGTAGTTGAAATCGGCGTTCGTCGCGGTGCTGCCGACCGGATAGCGCAAGGACACCTTGACCGCGCTGTTCGGCGTATTGGTCGCGTACAAGTACTGTACGACCGGCGCCGGCAAGGCGAGCGGGAAGTAGGTGTTCTCGTAGGGGTAGAGGAAGGTCGCGGTGCTGTTGACGGTCCCGGCGCTCGGCGCGGTGCGCGTCCCGAACGCGCTGATCTGGGATGAGTTGGCGGCGACGTGGCTGTTCGCGACGCTCGTCGTCGGCGCGTTCAACACGTTGACGCGGACGTTGACCGTCGCCGTGGCGCTCAGGCCGGCGGCGTAGGCCGTCACCGAAATGGGCCCTCCGACGGGGAGCGCGAGCTCGAGCAGGCCGTCTTGATCGTTCGTTCCGGAGATGGTCGCCCGGTCGATCGCGTCGATGGCCCAAGTGGTGGAAAATGGCGAGCTTACGCACCCTGCCGGGAGCGCGACCAGATCGAAGGTGATGTCACCCGTCACGGTGAGCGGGCTCAGTCCCGTGACCTCGATCTCGTCGTCGGAGGGCTCGAGCGTCAGCGTCGTGCACCCGCCCGTTCCAGTCGCGACGATGGTGAGCCCGTCCGGCGTGGCGACGAAGTTGTCGGGGACCTCGAGGTCCTCGTCCGGCTCGTCCTCGACCCAATTGCAGTAGGGATCGCAAAGGTCGTAGCTGTCGGGGCACTCTTCCGGCTCACCTTCCGCCTGCGCGCGAAGCCCGGGCTGCTTCCGCGGCAAGCTCTTGCTCGTGATGTCCGTGATGAAGCAAGAGGACCAGGCGCCGTCCAGGCACGTCCGCGTCCCCATGGCGCAGGTCAGGTAGTCGCCCTGCTGTTCCTGGGTCTCCCCGCAGGCCACCTCTTGGCCCTCGTTCTCGCAAGCGCAGCCGTCTGCAGGCACCGCACACGCCTGACCGGGCTTGTTGCCGGGACCGCTCCCACCAGCACCCACGGCAGGATACCCCTCGCGACCGTCACCGCACCCTGTCGCTCCGAAGGCCGCGACCACGACCAGCGCGCTCGCCCAGCGGAGGAAGAGACGACCAAACGCTTCGCCAGACGCTTGTGGATGCTTCATCGGTAGGCCAAGAGCGCTCCGGCTCGTGCACGGCCCATGCCGGAAGGCGTGCGCAAGAGCCTACATAAAAAAAAGGCCTTCTTGCCACGAACCCGTGTGTTTTCTCGACGCGGGCCGCCGTAACCGTTGCAGGGTTCAGCACTTTTTTCGGGGCTGATGTGGGGCCCGCGGGCTCAAGACCTACCCTTCCCTACCCGGCGCAGGTCTGCCCAATGCTTCGAAATCAGCCCTGATCGTCCCAGAGACGAATGCCGCCGGTCATCCCGTCGACGTTGTCGAAGACCCGGACGTTCTTCGGCAGCTTGATCTTGAGCGACGCGATGTTTCCGCCGCCGAGGTGGAGCGTCTCGTAGTTGAAGATGGGCTGGAGCTGGGCGAGCGCGCCGGCGACCCGCTTGCTCCATTCCTTCTTACCGACCCGCTTGAGCGCCGCGTCCGAAACGCGCTCTTCGTAGGTTTTGCCCTTCTCGAACGGGTGGTGACCAAGCTCGAGGTTCGGGACCAGGTGACCATTCACGAACAGCGCCGCGCCCATGCCGGTGCCGAGCGTGAGCACGAGCTCCACGCCCTTACCGTCGATCACCCCGTAGCCCTGGAGGTCGGCGTCGTTGATCACGCGCACCGGCACCCCGGTGAGCTTCTCGAGGTCGCCCTGGAAGCGGCGATCCCGCCACGCCTTGTTGTCGAGGTTCGGCGCCGTCTTGACCACGCCCTCGATGACCACCCCTGGAAAGCCCACGCTCACCCGATCGAAATGCGGTTGAGCTTCGATCATTTTGGCGATGACGCGGAGCACCGCGTCGGGCTTGGCAGGCTTCGGTGTGAGCTCTCGGCTGCGCTCGGTGATCGGAGCCCCGTCCGGATCGAGCACGATCATCTTGATGCCCGTCCCGCCGACGTCGATCGCGAGCGTGTGGAGTCCGCTGCCGTTCGGACGGGGTTCTCGCCGTTCTTTTTCGATCGAGGTAGGCCGGACGACGCTGAAGCCCTTGGCAGGACGCGGACGAGCAGACTTGGGTGGCATCGAGAGCGCTCTTTTACGCGCGGAGTCGTTCGCGTCGCAAGGGTGTTCTCCGTGCTCGCCCTTGCGCGCGGGCTTGCGCCGAGCGATTCTCGATCTCGATGATGCGGGTGCTCCTGGCCGCGCTCCTGTTCTTCGGCTGTGACCGGAAGCACGACCCGCAACCTTCCGAGCCCGCGCCCGCGCGCGACGAAGCGCCCGTGGAGACCACTTCTAGGGGTGAAAATGCCGCTATCGACGATCATGAGGCGCTCCTCTGCAAGGAGCGTTTCGCGAAGATCGGCGCCGCGCCCGCGCGCGAGGAAGACCGCCGATTGCGCGCCGAAACGCTGGCCCGCGCCCGCGGCGAGCCCGTCGTTTTCCTGAGCGAGCCCACTTCGCCGAAGCCCCCGAGTCCGCTCTCGCAGCAATGGCGTCGCCGCCTCGAAGCCGGCACCGGTTTGTGGGACGCCTTCGATCGCTTGATCGATCGCTTCGCAAAAGAGCCATCGATTTTACGCGAAGTGATCTTGACCGACGGCTACCTCTACGCTCGCTCACCGGAGCTCGCGTCGCTCTTTGCGAATCACCTGACCATGGGGCTGCTCTTCCGCGAGCCGGTGCTCGAGCTCACTCGCGGAGCGGAGACGCGACGGTTGATTCGTTCCGAGACGGGCGGGTACGAGTACCTCGACGGTCCGGAGCGCGGAAAGCCGGCCAAGCTGTTGTTGTTCGACCGCGTCTCCGTCGAGGGAGAGAAGCTCGGCCCCTCCCGTCACGTTGATCTGCGCGCGGTCACCGCCCGCTTCGCCGCCGACGAGATCGTCGTCACGGGGAGCAGCGACAGCGAGCTCGCTGTCGAGCTCGTCTACGGAAACGAGCGCGTGCAAGCCGTTTTGGCCCGAAAGGGCGACGGGGTCGAGCTCGGCTGCGAGGCGCTGTTCGACCGCCAGCGCGACGAGGTCGAGGCGCGGCGCGAGCTTCACAAACGGGAGCAGCGCGTGCAGGCGGCGCTCGCGGAGGTCATCCGTCAACAAGTCGACGAGGGCTTGCCCTTCGACGAGCCGAAGACCGAGGACGGACAGCAAGACGGCAAGCTCCGGCCCGAGTGGCGCTGGGCCTACCTCCACGGCCGCACGCGCTACGAATTCAACGGGGATTCTTATTGGGTCTTCGACCGGAACGGGCGCCCGCACGTCCCCCAGGTATGCATCGATTTCATCACCGACACGTTCGAGCGCGCGAGCGGCACCTGGTGGCGCGAGCGCGGCGCGCCGCGCGAACGGACGCTCGGCGACCTCGATTTCGACGATTTTTCACTCGAGAACAAGCGCAGCGTCGAGAAATTCATCGAGTTTGCGAGCTCCCGGAGCGACGCGTTCGAGGTGTACTCCATCCCGCCCGAGGAGCGCGTCGCGCTCAGGAACCGAAGCCGCTTCTTCGGCAATCTCTACGAAAAACGCGCAAGCTACCGCGTCGGGGACGTGGTCGTGATCTACGGCCTCCGCGACGACGAGAAGCTCCACTACCACTCCTTCTTCGTCTACGAGAGCGACCCCGTCACCGGCATGCCGACGCTGGTCGCCTCGAACGCCGGGCGTCCACGCATCCGGACCTGGGAAAACGAGATGCAGAACGCGCCCCGCCGCAGCGTCGTCGCGCGGATCAGGCCGCGGCTCTCCTGGCTCGAGACGCACGTCCGCGTGCCGCAGAGCGTCGCCGTGGGCGATCCCCACTCCCCGCCGCCGGGGTAGGCGCGGGCAAGGAGCTCGACTCGGCCTCGAAACTGACGCTTGACCTCGGTGCGACTCTCGCGCCACCTTCCGGGCACCGTGAGCTCTGATCGAGAAAAGTCGGCCGTTCGAATCGCTCTCCTCGGCTGCGGCACCGTCGGCGGCGGCGTGCTGCGGCTCCTCGAGCAAAATCGAGCGATTTTGGAGGCACGCGTCGGCGCGCGCATCGAGGTCGCGTCCGTCCTGGTTCGCGACGCGAACAAAGAGCGCGTGCCCGAGTGCAAGCCAGAGTGGCTGACCACCGACCCGGAGGTCGTGTTCGGCGACGATCGCATCGACCTGGTGGTCGAGGTGATGGGCGGAGAGGAACCCGCTCGCACGCTCATCGACCGCGCGGTGCGTGCGGGCAAGGGCGTCGTCAGCGCGAACAAACTGCTCATCGCCAAGCACGGGCACGAGCTCCTCGCCGCTGCGGTCCAGAACCGAGTCGATCTGGCGTTCGAGGCCAGCGTAGGCGGCGGCATCCCCGTGATCCGCACGCTGCGCGAGGCGCTCGCGAGCGACAAGGTCGACAGCGTGCACGCGATTTTGAACGGCACCTGCAACTACATCCTCACGCGCATGCGCGACGCGGGGCTGAGCTTCGACAAGGCGCTCGCGGAGGCGCAAGAGCTCGGCTACGCCGAGGCCAATCCGTCGCTCGACGTGGACGGCCACGACGCGGCACAGAAGCTGCTCGTCACGAGCATGCTGGCCTTCGGCGCCAAGGTGAAGGCGTCGAGCGTGCTGGTCGAGGGCATCCGCAGCATCGATGAGATCGACTTCCGCTTCGCCGACCGCTTCGGCTACACGCTGAAGCACCTCGGCATCGGCTACGATCGCGGGCAACACCTCGAGCTTCGCGTGCACCCGGCGCTCGTCAAGAAGAGCAGCGTGCTCGCCCACGTCGACGGCGTGCTCAACTGCGTCTTCATCGGCGGACGCGCGCTCGGACCTTGCTTCCTCGTGGGTCGCGGCGCGGGCGACATGCCGACCGCCGTCAGCGTGGTGGCGGACCTCGTCGACGTCGCTCGCTCGCGACGCGACGGAGCGGAGGGGCTCGCCACCCGCTCGATCCAGTTCTCCGAACGGAGCATCCTGCCGCAGGCCGACATCGAGACGCGCTACTACCTGCGCTTCGACGTGGGCGATCACCCGGGTGTGGTCGGCGCGATCGCCTCGGCCCTCGGCGCCGAGGGCGTGAGCATCGAGCAGATGGTGCAAGAGGGTCGCGCGGCGACGGCCGGCGGCGCCGTTCCGGTCTGTTTGCTCACGCACACCTCGCGCGAGGGCAACGTGCAAAAGGCGCTCTCGGCGGTCGCCGAAAAGGCGTTCCTCAAGAGCCCGCCCCGGCTGGTGCGCATCGAGGACGTGTGACGCGAGCCGAAGCGCCGCTCGGCGTCTTCGACTCGGGGCTCGGCGGTCTGACCGTAGCCAGAGCCATCCTCGAGGCGTTGCCTCACGAACGCATCGTGTACCTCGGGGACACGGCGCGGGTTCCATACGGTACCCGCTCCCCCGAGACCGTGGTCCGCTACGCGCGCGGCTGCGCCAAGGTGCTCATCGAGCGCGGCGTGAAGGCGCTCGTCATCGCCTGCAATACGGTGAGCGCCGTCGCGCTCGAGCTGTTGCGCGCCGAGCTGGATCTGCCCGTCATCGGAGTGATCGAGCCGGGCGCCGAGACCGCCGTCCGCGCGCTCTCGGGCCTGCGCGTCGAAGGTGCTCCGCTCAAGGTCGGCGTATTGGGCACGGCGGGAACCATCGCGTCGAATGCCTATCCGCGAGCGGTCTCGCTCGTCTCGACGCGCGTGGAAGTGGTGGGTCAGGCGGCGCCGCTGCTGGTGCCGCTGGTCGAGGAGGGCTGGCTCGAAGGCGACGTTCCCCGCCTCGCGGTTCGCCGCTACGTCGAGCCCCTGGTGCGCGCCGGAGCGGGCGTGATCGTGCTCGGTTGCACGCACTACCCGCTCCTGAAATCGGTGATCGCCGAGGTCGCCGAGGAGCTCGCGGGGCGGGCCATTCCGGTCGTCGACAGCGCCGAAGCGACCGCGCGCGCCCTCCGTCGAGCCATCGAGGAAGATCGCTTTCCGGGAGCGACCGAACCGCCGGCTTCTCGGCTCGAACTGTATGTAACGGACCTACCCTCGAGTTTTGCCGCGAGCGCGCGGGCGTTTCTCGGCATGGACACCTCGTCGGTGCAGCAAATCGACCTCGCGACCTCGAGCTAGAGCGTAAGAGAGCAGATCGCCGTCTAGCCGCGCGTATCAAGCGGGTGCTAAATGGTCGAGCGCCGTGGGCCCCTGCCCCCGGACGAGGCAATCTTGGTGGACGGCGACGAGGAGTTGGCAAAAGGGCGCGTCGGCCAGACGATCGGCGGACGCTGGCGGCTCGATCGCGTGCTCGGCGTGGGAGGGATGGCCGCGGTCTACGAAGCCCGTGACGCCACGGGCTCGGTCGTGGCGCTGAAGCTCCTCCACCCCGAAGTGGCGGTCAAACGGGACGTCCGCGAGCGCTTCTTGCGCGAGGGCTACGTCGCGAACCACCTCGGTCACCCGGGCGTGGTTCGGGCCCTGGAGCACGGCGACGGCAGCGCGGACGGCGTCTTCCTCGCCATGGAGCTCCTGGTCGGCGAAACGCTCGCCGCGCGGGTCAAGCGCCACGGGCGTCTCCCCATCGAGGAGCTCGTCGAATACACGGATCAAATC
>JAEZYO010000153.1 GCA_023419055.1 Pseudomonadota bacterium
TGAACCCGGGTGGCAGCCGGTCAAAGCGCCTGCGGAGTTGTAGGGTCGGGGGGGCAGGATTTGAACCCGGGTGTCAGCCGGTCAAAGCGCCTGCGGAGTTGAAGGGTCGGGGTGGCAGGATTTGAACCTGCAACAGCCGGCACCCAAAGCCGGCCCTCTACCAGGTTGAGGTACACCCCGATGGGGGACGGGCCTTCTACCACGACCGCCCAGTTCCGGCGACCGTTCTTGCGAAATTCTAGTGGTTCAGTCAGGAATGGGAACGAGCACTACGTCGAGCTGGATGGGCTCGCGATCGGCCACGACGAGTCGATCCCAGGGGAAGTAGCCGTCCTTCTCGACCGTGATGCGATGCTCGCCCAGGGGGAGGCGCACGCCGCGAGCCGCCACGATACCGAGCGGCCCGATGTACTCCTCGTCAATCGAAACCGAGGCGTCGCGCGGAGCCTCCTTCGCTTTGACGAGTTTCAGCGTAACAGCCGGCCGAACGTTGTCGCAGCCGGTGAGCGCCGAGAGGGCGAGGACTGAGAGCAAGGCCAGCGCTGCCACGATGGCGAGTGAAGGCGTCACCCAGGTGATCGTCCGCACTCGACGTGTCCCGCCGCGTAAACTCGAGGATTCGGTCATTCCCACTCGATGGTGGACGGCGGTTTGGAGCTGATGTCGTAGGTAACGCGTTTGATGCCGCGCACCTCGTTGATGATACGGCTGCTCATGGTGGCGAGCACTTCGTGAGGCAAGCGCGCCCAGTCCGCGGTCATGCCGTCGCTGGAGGTGACGGCTCGAATGACGCAGGTTTCTTCGTAGGTGCGGTCGTCGCCCATGACGCCCACGCTCTTCACCGGCAAGAGCACTGCGAACGATTGCCACACCGAGGAGTAGAGGCCGGCGGCGCGGATCTCTTCGTCGACGATGCGATCGGCCTGGCGGAGCACCTCCAGCCGCTGCTCCGTGAGCTCACCCAGGCAGCGCACGGCGAGACCAGGACCTGGGAACGGGTGGCGCCAGAGCACGTCGTGCGGCATCCCGAGGGCGTCACCGGCTGCGCGGACCTCGTCCTTGAAGAGCTCACGTAGCGGCTCGATGAGCTTGAGCTTCATCCGCTCGGGCAGGCCCCCCACGTTGTGATGGCTCTTGATGACCGCGCTCGGGCCGCGCACGCTGACGCTCTCGATCACGTCGGGGTAGAGCGTGCCCTGGACGAGGTACTTCGCGTTCTCCACGCGGGCGGCGTGCTCCTCGAAGACTTCGATGAAGACGCGGCCGATGATCTTCCGCTTCTGCTCGGGATCCGTGACGCCCGCGAGCGCATCGAGGAACTGCTTGCGCGCGTCGACGGGGACGAGGTTCAAGTGGAAGCTCTGGCGCATGGTGTGCACCACGTTCTCGAACTCACCGTCGCGAAGCAGGCCATTGTCGACGAAGATGCAAACGAGACGATCGCCGAGCGCCCGGTGGCAGAGCACCGCGGCCACGGAAGAGTCGACCCCGCCGCTCAAGCCGCAGATCACGCGCTCGTCGGGCCCGACCTTGGCGGCGATCGCGCTCACGGCCTCGTCCACGAACGAGCCGGGGGTCCAGTCCGGCTCGAGCTTGACCACGTCGAACAGGAACGCGCGCAGGATCTCGATCCCGCGCGGGGTGTGCGCGACCTCGGGGTGAAACTGAATCGCGAACAGGTTGCGCTCCGGGCAAGCGATCGCGGCGAGCGGCGCGTTGGGGCTCGCCCCGACCACTCTGAAGCCTGGCGGGACCGCCGTCAGCCGATCGCCGTGGCTCATCCAGACGCTGAGCTCTTCACCCGCCTGGAATCCGGCAAAGATTCCGACGGCCTCGCCGACCTTGACCTTCGCCGGCCCGTATTCGCGTTCGCTCCCCGGCTCGACCTTGCCCCCGAGCTGCTGAGCCATGAGCTGCTCGCCGTAACAGATGCCGAGCACGGGCACCCCGAGATCGAAGAGCTGAGGGTCGCTCTTCGGCGAGTCCTTGTCATAGACGCTCTGCGGTCCGCCGCTCAGGATGATGGCGGCCGGGGCAATCTCGCGGATCTTGCTGACCGGGATCGTGCCCGGTTGGATCTCGCAGTACACGTGACACTCGCGGATCCGGCGGGCGATGAGCTGCGTGTACTGTGAGCCGTAGTCGAGAATGAGGATGCTTTTCCGGTCAGCCATGGCACGCGGGAGCTATCACGGGCCGGGGGTGCAGGAAACCGCTGCGCGTCATTCCGGCGAACGGACGTAGACCACCGTGTGATGTGAACCGGCCAAGCGAGCCTGAAACCCACGCAACGCGCCGAGATCGAGGGGCGGCTGCGGCGTGGTTCCGCGGAAAAGATCGATGATTCGCCGCCGCGGATCGAGGGAAGCCTCGAGCTCGACGCGGGAAAGCTCGCGTTCGGCGAGGATGGCGTCCTCCTGGGATGCAGCGCCGCGGCTCAGGCGCTCCAGCAGGGCGCGCACCTGGGCTACGGCGGCGCTCTCCGCGCCGCGATCCGCGCTCACGCGCACAATCAGCCCGCCGAGCGTCGGTCCCCCGACGAGACGAGCCTCGGCTCTTGCGGCCAGGCTGGATAGCGCTTGGTCGAGCAAACCACCGCGCCGGTTCAGCAGGAAGAGCGTGGCTTCGGCCTGACGTCGCAAAGGGCCACTCAGGCCGGGAAGGGCGATGGACACGTAAGCGCCTTCCGCGTCGGGACCCGCGCTCGTCTGGAGCGTGAGCTCGCCGATGCGCGGCGGCGCCGGGGTCCGCGTCGGGCACGCTTCGGTCCCGAGCCGCTCCGTCCCGAGCCAGCGGTCGATCGCGCTCCGGGAGAGCTCCGCTTGAGCGCTCCCTCCGTTCGTCAGTACGGCGACTCGCAGCGGGCCGCGCAGGAACGCTCGGCGGCTGAGCTCGAAGGACCCCTGACCGG
>JAEZYO010000193.1 GCA_023419055.1 Pseudomonadota bacterium
TCACGAGCCAGTCGTTCCTGCACACCGTGCACACGAGCCCCACCGCCGAGCAGGCGCGGAGCTCCTCGAGCATCGTCCTCGACGAAGCGCGCGGGCTCGTGATCACGGCGAACGCAGACAACGGCACGGTGACGCTCGTGGACGTCACGACCCTGGAGAAGGTCGCCGAGGTCGAAGTGTTCTCCCACCCGGTCGCGCTGGCGCTCGCGCCGGACGGCAAGCTCTGGGTCGTGCACCAGGACGACTACGCGGTCGCGATCGTCGATCTCGAAGCGAGGCGGGCGGTCGACTTTTTCCGCCTCCCGTACGCGAGCCTCCCCGCGGGCATCGTGTTTTCTCCCACCGGTGACGCCTTCGTTCCCTTGATGGCGCTCGGCGACGTCGTGCGCATCGACGGGGTCAGCCACGAGATCGAGGCCCAGCGTCACGTCGCGCCCTTCTTGCGCGGCATCACCGTCTCGGGTGACGGGTCGAGCGTTTGGGTGACTCGCTTCATCTCGCAGGGTGACCACGGAGAGGTCCATCGCCTCGACGCCGAGACGCTCGAGCCCCTGGCGCGCTACGATCTGATGGAGGACACGACCACGGAGGACAGCGACGTCCAGGGGCGAGGGCTCCCGAACTACCTCTTCTCGGTCGCCGTGACGCCGGACGGCACGCGCGCGTGGGTACCGTCGAAGAAGGACAACATGTCGCGCGGGCTCGAGCGGGACGGTCTTTCGATCACTCAGGACAACGCCGTCCGCCCGCTGGTCTCGATCCTCGATCTGACGACCGACCAGGAGATCCTCGAGGAGCGAATCGATCTCGACGATCGCAACCTGCCTCGACAGGTGACGTTCAGTCCGCTCGGTGACTGGGCGTTCGTGACCGTGTTCGGCTCGAACCTGGTCGAGCTCCGGGACGCCTTCGACGGATCCTTCGTCACCGCGCTCCGCGGCGAGCACCTGCTCGGCCCGGTCGGGGCGGTGCTCGGTCCGGAGCATCGCTTGCTGGTGCTCGCCGATCTCGCGCGGAAGCTCGTGGTGTACGACGTCGCTGATCTCGTCTCGGGCGTGGACCAGACGACTCGCATCGTCGCCGAGATCGACCTCGTCGCCGAGGAGAAGCTCGCTCCCGACGTACTGCGAGGAAAGCAGATCTTCGCCAACGGCGAGGACAAGCGCATGGCGAGCGAGGGGTACTTGAGCTGCGCGTCGTGCCACCTCGACGGTTTCGAGGACGGCTTGGTCTGGGACTTCTTCGATCGCGGGGAAGGCTTCAGGAACACGACCTCGCTGCTCGGCCGTCGCGGCACCGGTCACGGGCGCGTGCACTGGTCGGGAAACTTCGACGAGATCCAGGACTTCGACGGCCCGATCCGCGCGCACCAAGGTGGTCTCGGCTTCATGCCGCTCGAGGAGTTCCAAACGGGTACGCGCAGTGACCCGCTCGGCGACCCCAAGGCCGGGATCGATCCCGAGCTCGACGCGCTCGCCGCGTACGTGACCTCTCTCGACCGCGTACCGCGCAGCCCTTTCCGAAACTCGGATGGCTCGCTCACGGCGCAGGCAGAAGCTGGCCGCCAGCTCTTCCTCTCGCTCGGCTGTGACTCGTGTCATTCGGGAGACGACTTTACGAACAGCGCCGAGGGGGTTCTCCACGACGTCGGCACCCTCACCGAGCTCTCGGGAAGCCGGCTCGGAGGTGAGCTCACGGGCATCGACACTCCGACTCTGCTCGGTATCTGGCAAACCGCGCCCTACCTTCACGACGGCTCCGCTGCGACCCTCAGGGACGTGCTTGTCACCCGGAATCCGGAGGGCAAGCACGGCGATACGGCGAGCCTCTCGGAGCAGCAGCTCGCCGATCTCGAGGCTTACCTGCTCCAGCTCGATCACGGACTTCCTCCCGAAGAATTGAAGCTTCCGGAGCCCGAACCCATGGGTGGCGCCGGCGGAGGCGGAGGCGGAAGCGGCGGCACGCCGCCTGGAGGCACGAGCGGGACTGGCGGCTCCACCATCGCGCCTTCGGCAGGTGGGTCGAACGGCGCCACGCCGAGCAACGCTCAGGTGAGCGACAGCGGCTGTGGTTGCAAGCTCGCTAGCGCTTCGAGCTCGCCCCGAAGCGCGCTCGCGTGGGCGTCCCTCGCCGCCTTGGCGCTCACGCTCCGGCGCCGTCGAACCGCTAGACCTTGGTGATTCCTCCACTCAGCAGGTGCCCCCCGTTTCATAGTCACTGAAATGCTCTAGGCCTCGGGGGTCCTTTTCGTCCCCTGATGGGCGCCGGCCGATATCGCTATCACTGGCGCGTGGCGCGTTCGTGTGCGTTCGAGAGTCTCGTGCTCTTCGCGGTCTGCCTCGGTTGCAGCTCCGAGCCCGCGAGCACCGGTACGCCGAACGCGGGTGGCTCCGGTGCGGGAGGCACCTCGGGAGCTTCAGGAGCGAGCTCAGGCGGCACTGCCGGCGGGCACGCTGGAGTTGGCGGTGCCGGGGGCGCTGGTGGAGGCGCCGGTAGCGTGAGCTCGACGGGCGGTGGCGGAGCCGGAGGCTCGGGCGGCGCTTTCGGCAGCGGCGGCGCGGGTGGCGGCGGAGCGCCTTCGGGTGGCGCGGCAGGCAGCGGCGGCGGCGTGAGCACTGATTCCGAAGGTTGCGGCGAGCCCACGACGCAGCAAGGCGCGAGCTGGGTGGAGAGCATGGTCCAGTCGGACGGAAGCTCGAGACCGTACTCGGTTTGGCTGCCGAGCGGCTACGACCCCTCGAGAGCCTACCCCGTCATCCTGCTCTTGCACGGCTGCGGTAGCGGAACCAACAACCTCCCGATGGAGAAGCAGGTGGGGAGCGACGCCATCGTGGTTCGTGGAACGGGATCCGACGGCGACTGCTGGGACGCAGATGCAGACGGCGCG
>JAEZYO010000202.1 GCA_023419055.1 Pseudomonadota bacterium
GGGTTGGGACCAGCACGTTGCCTTCGGGCTCGCCAACCCCGACGTGTTTCTGATGATGCGGTCGGGCGCGCTGGGCGGCGAGATGTCCGCCGCCCTCGAGGCGGGCGAGCGGCTCCTGCGCGACAAAGTGCGTCGCATCGCGCTCGCTGGACGGCTCCGTGTGACGGAGCGGCGCGCCGTCACGCTCCTGCACGTCATGGCCAACGGCGTCGTCGAGGCCCTGCTCGCGCACCCGCCGAACGAGCGTGACACCGAGCTGTCCGCGATCGCCCGCGAAGCAGTGCTCGCGGCGATCACGTCACGCCCCCTCCCCGCCGCGAAATCGGGAGCCGCCGGCGCCGCCAACGCGCTCGGCGCATCACTCGACGAGCTGACGGTACTCTCCGCCGGAGAACGCGCCCTCATGCACGAGCTCCTCACGCGCATCGCCCGCGGGTAGTGAAGATGGCTGCCAAGGGCGCCGCCTTGGCTTCTAGCCCCGAGCGCGGCCGTCCACGAGAAGGCGGACCGCGTCCAGAGCGGCTCGAATGTGCTCCGGGAAATCCCGCGGCTTCTTGCCGGTGACCCACCGCTGGAACCCGACCTTGAACGCAGCGACTCCCAACTCCGCGGCCAGGCTCGCCGCCGGTTCGGCGACCGCGCGCGCGCGCAACGCCCTGGTGACGGCCTGCGCGAGGGAGGCAAGCTTGATGAGCTCGCGCTCTTGCAGCTCCGCGTGCGCGGTGATGAGCGTATGCCGAGCACGAGCATAGCTGAGGCTCCGGTGTTCCTGGATGAATGAGCCAGCGGCCTCGAACGCGGCGGCGACGACTTCGAGCGGAGTTGCCGCCTCGGGCCCGCGCTCGATCACGTCGACGATGGCCCTCTCCAGGTCTTGCGACCCGGAGAACAGCACCTCGCGCTTGTCGCTGAAGTACCGGAAGAAGGTCCGCTCGGTGAGCCCCGCGCGCTCCGCGATCTCCTGCACCGTCGTGTTCGCGTACCCGCGCTCCTGAAAGAGCTCGAGCGCGGCGTTCTCGAGCCGGCCGCGTGCGTCGGGTTCCCAGCGTGCCATCGAGGGCCAGCATACCCCATCGCGCCCGTGATTGCAGTGACTGACATCACGTGGTAACCCTGATGTCAGCAACTGTCATCAGGAGAACCCCCATGCGCGTCTTCATTACCGGTGCGTCAGGTCATATCGGTTCCGCCCTCGTGCCCGAGCTTTTGGCTCGGGGGCACACGATCGTGGCGCTCGCTCGCTCGGACAGCTCCGCGTCCGCCCTGGCGGCGTCGGGCGCCGAGGTGCGACGCGGCGATCTCGACGACCTCGCTGGTCTCCGAGAAGCTGCGTCCGCAGCCGACGGCGTCATCCACCTCGCGTTCAAGCACGACCTCGCGTTCAGCGGCGACTTCGCCGGTGCAGCGGCGGCCGACCTGCGTGTCGTCGAGGCCATCGGCGCTGCTCTCGAGGGCTCGGGGAAGCCCTTCGTGAGCACGTCGGGGACGCTCACGCTCGGGGTGAAGGGGCGGAGCCACGCCACGGGAACGGAAGCCGACGTTCGCGACGGCGGGCCTCGCGTCGACTCGGAAAACGCCGTCATCGCGCTGCAGTCGCGGCACGTCCGCTCCTCGGTCGTGCGCCTCGCGCCGGTGGTGCACAGCGCCCTGGATCGCCAGGGCTTCATTCCGTCGCTCATCGCCATGGCGCAGAAGAGCGGGTCGACCGCGTACGTCGGCGACGGCGCGAACCGCTGGCCCGCGGTGCACACGCGGGACGCGGCGCGGCTCTACCGGCTGGCGCTCGAGGTCGCGCCGCCGGGCTCACGCCTGCACGGGGCCGCCGAGGAGGGCATTCCTTCCCGGGACATCGCCGAAGCCATTGGCCGCGGTCTGGGCCTGCCGTCGAACAGCGTCTCGGCAGAGCGCGCCGGTGAGCACCTCGGCTTCTTGGCCCTGTTCGCACAGCTCGACAACCCCGTCTCTAGCGAGCGCACGCGGACGCTCCTGGGCTGGAACCCGACGCACCCGGGGCTCCTCGCCGACCTCTCCGAGCGCTTCTATTTCGAGCCTCGTGGGAGCTGACACCAAGGCATCACTTGGACTTGCTGGGCGCGCGGAGCTTCGGAGTCCCAGCGTCCCTCACGGCGCTCTCGGCCGCGGCCTCGAGCTCGTCGGCGTGCTTCTTCCCCCAATCGCACAGCGACTGCACGATCGGGCGCAAGCTCATGCCGAGCTTCGTCGCGGTGTAGACGACGCGCGGAGGCACCTCCGCGAAGATCTCGCGGCGAACGATGCCGTGCTCCTCGAGCTCGCGCAGCGCCTGTACGAGTACCTTCTGGCTGACGCCCGGGATGAGTCGACGCAGCTCCGAGAGACGCTTCGGTCTTTCGAACAAGAAGTAGAGCGCAAAGACCTTCCAGCGCCCGCCGATCACCCGCAGCGCGCGTTCGGCCGGGACGAGCGGCAGCTCCTTGATGATGGGCATGGTTACCTCTTGGTTCCTAGGGGAGTTTGCCGTTCGTAGTGAACGAAAGAGTCACTAGTTACAATTTGAGTTGTACGCCATCAAGAGTCCGAGGCCCGCGTCGGGCCTGAAAGGACTCCCATGTCGAACGACAAGCCCCCCATCGCGCTCATCACCGGCGCCAGCCGAGGTATCGGCAAGAGCACGGCGCTCGCGCTCGCCGAACGCGGCGTCGATGTCATCGCCACCTACGTTGCCTCGGAGAAAGCGGCGCACGACGTCGTCTCCACCATCCGCGCGAAGGGCCGCCAGGCGATCGCGCTGCGGCTCGATCTGACGAAGACCGACAGCTTCGAAGGGTTCGTCTCCAATGTGAAGCAAGGGCTCGCGGAGGTGTGGTCACGGGACGTCATCGACTACCTCGTGAACAACGGCGGCTTGGGCGGTGCCGCTCCCTTCGCGGAGACGACCGAGGCGACGTTCGACACGCTGGTGGGCGTCCACTTCAAGGGCCCCTTCTTCCTGACGCAGAAGCTCCTGCCGTTGCTCGCCGACGGAGGGCGCATCGTCAACGTCTCGACGGGCGTGACGCGGTACAC
The DNA here is from genome assembly GCA_023419055.1 of Pseudomonadota bacterium. The sequence goes on from JAEZYO010000202.1 coordinate 3,046, forward strand.
GTTCCCGGGCGTCTCGGCGTACGCCGCCGTCAAGAGCGCCCTGGAAGTGCTCACCCGCGCGCTCGCCGTCGAGCTCGGGCCGCGCAGGATCACGGTCAACTCCGTCGCGCCGGGCGGCATCCTCACCGACTTCGGCGGCGGGTACCTGCGCGATCCAGAGTTTCAGAACATGGTCGTCGCCGACACACCCCTCGGACGGGTCGGCGAGCCCGAGGACGTGGCCGACGTCATCGCCTCGCTGCTCTCGCCCGACACGCGCTGGGTCACGGGGCAGCGCATCGAGGTCACCGGCGGCTACCGGCTCTGATCTTCGTGCCAGCGGCTGAACGCCGGCTCGAGCTCTTCGAACACGCGCGCCGAGGAGCGCTCCGTGTCGTCAGCGGCGGGACCTTCGCGCTCGACCGGGCCGGAGACGCGCACTGCGCGCTCGAGGGGCGAACCACACCGGGAAGGTGTTCCTTCGACCCGAGACACCCTGAGCAGAGTGCGGGCCGTGCCCTTGGGACCGCACCCTAAGCTCTCTGTTTTCTCCACGCTCCAAGGCCCGAAAGCAGCGTGACGAGCGTCGCGAAGATGCCGGGACCGGCGAAGAAGTAAGTCAGGCTCAGCACCGCGTTGCAGGCCTGCGC
>JAEZYO010000224.1 GCA_023419055.1 Pseudomonadota bacterium
CCTTCGTTCTGCGCATGAAAGCCGGCCCGGTGTACGAAGACTCCCCGATGCCTTGGGACACCTTCAGGACCATCAAGGAAGACGACGCGCGCGCTCTCTACCGCTACTTCCGCTCTTTGCCCCCCGCGGCGACCGGTCCCGATCCTTCGGACCGGAGCAGCGTGGTCATGAAGAACCAGGGGTAAGGAGCCGCGCTTGTGGGAGGCGGGGACCTCTGCAACCATCGGGGTTCGTGGAAACTGGCCGCCGCCGAGCGCCCAACGAGGAGCTCTGGGAACTCGGAGCGCTGAACGACAAGGACGCGCTCCTCTCTGCGGTGGAGTCCATCGTCGGGCTCGGCACGTGGGTCTGGGACGTGCGCAGCCGCCGCGTGGCGTGGTCAGACGGGATGTACCGCATCCTCGGTTACGAGCCGGGGGCGATCCCCGCGTCCACCGAGAGCTTTTTCGCCGCGATCCATCCGGACGATCGAGAAATGATGTCGCGGCTCTCGCGCGCGACCGAGGAGCGCGGGGAAACCCCGACCGTGTACTCGAGGATCGTGCGCCCGGACGGCGAGATCCGGCACGTACGCGTGGAAGGCATCGCCTTCCGAGAGCACGACGAGCTCGCCCGCATCGTCGGCACCATCCTGGACGTGACCGAGCAGGTCTCGCGTGAGCGACAGGTCGCGCGCTCCGCCGCGTTCTTGAATCAGGCACAGCGCATCGGACACATCGGTAGCTGGCACTGGGACCCGAGCGACGGGCGCATGCAGTGGTCGGAGGAGCTCTACAGAATCTTCGGGGTCGCGCCGGACGTGACGCCCACGGAGGAGCTGTTCTTCAGCCTGGTGCATCCGGACGATCGCGACGCCGCGGCGCGCGGCAGCTGGGTCGTGCTCGGACAGGACTCGAGCCGCGGCGAGTTTCGCATCGTGACCCCCGAGGGCAAGGAGCGCTGGGTGGTCATCGAGTCCCGCATGAGCGAGGAGCAGGGCTCGCCCAGCAGCCTGATCGGCACGGTGCTCGACATCACCGAGCGCAAGCGCCTGGAAGACGAGCTCCGCCACGCGCAGAAGATGGAAGCGGTGGGCCGCCTCGCCGGCGGGATCGCGCACGATTTCAACAACCTGCTCGCGATCATCCAGGGCAGCGCCGAGCTCGTGCAGCGTCGCGTCGAGGCTCCGGAGATCGAGGACATCCTGCAGGCGGCCGATCGCGCCGCCGCCCTCACGCGCCGCCTCCTCGCCTTCAGCCGGCGCGCCGTGGTGCGCGCCAAGGTGCTCGACGTGAACGACGTCGTGATGGACGCGGCGCGGCTCGTGCGACGCGTGATCGGCGAGGACATCCGCATCCGGCTCGAGCTCTCCGGAGAGCTCGGTCACGTGCTGGCCGATCCCGCGCAGCTCGAGCAGGTCGTGATGAACCTCGTCTTGAACGCGCGTGACGCGATGCCGGGAGGCGGGGTGCTCACCATCCGCACCGCGAACGTGGCCCCCGATCGGGTGGGGGACGCCGGAGAGCAGGTGCTGCTCGCCGTCAGCGATACCGGCGTCGGGATGGACGAGTCGACTCGCGCGCGCGTCTTCGAGCCCTTCTTCACCACGAAGCCGGTCGGGCAGGGCACAGGTCTCGGTTTGTCCACGGTGTTCGGCATCGTGACGCAGAGCGGGGGCAGGGTTCAGGTCGAGTCGCAGCTGCACCAGGGCAGCACCTTCTCGGTTTTTCTCCCGCGCGTGGAGAAGGAGAGCGAGCCGCCCGAGCCGCGGAGCTCGCAGCCGCCGCTCACCGGCAACGAGCGGATCTTGCTGGTGGAGGACGACGATCGCGTTCGCCTCGTGATCACCCGCATGCTGGAGGCCGCAGGCTACCAGGTCGTGACCGCCGAGCACGCCGAGCGCGCGCTCCGCATCGCGGAGGCATCGAGCGAGCCGTTCGACCTCTTGCTCACGGACGTGGTCATGCCGAAAATGTCAGGCCGGGAGCTCGCGCAGCGCCTGTACGCGAGCGGCCGAGTTCGTTCGCTCCTCTACATGACCGGGCACGCTCCGAGCGACGGCGAGGGTCCCGACGCGACTCAGCTCTTCAAGCCGTTCAGCGAGCGTGATCTGCTCGGCACGGTACGCCTGGCGCTCGAGACTCGCCGGTGATCGAGCTTGTCTCGTCGGGCGCGTCGAGCTAACGAGCCTTTGATGTCGTCTTGCATCCTCAAGGCGTCGTTCGCGGTCGCGTTCGCCATCGTCACGCTCGGCTGCGTCAGCACGTCGGACCGGCTGCGCGCCAAGTTTGCGAGCGAGAAGACGTGCCCGAAAGACCAGGTACGCGTGACGGAGAGCGGCGCGAACGTTTACCGGGTCAGTGGCTGCAACGAGAGCGTCGAGTACGTCTGCTCGACCTTCGCGAACGCCGGCGGCGACCCGCCCTGTGAAGAGCGAGGCACCGAACGGAACGCGCCGGCCGGAGTACCCACTCGTTCGCCAGGCATGCAGAACCACGAGACGCCGCCTGGGCCGTCGTACTGACCGGCTGGTACGCTCCTTGCGATGCCCGAGCTCGATGCTTGGCAAGCCTTCGAAATCTGCAGGCGCTTATGCCGTGGTGTCGCTCCATCACCACATGGTGAAGGTCTTTCTTCACACGGCTGCCGTAGTTTCCGCGTTCTTACTCTGCCTTACGGCTCGTCAGGCGAGGGCCGATGACGCAAAGATCGAGATCGCCGGGAAGGCGACGTACGGCGACGTGGGGATTGGCCTTCTCGGCGTGGGACTAGAAGGCGCCTACTTCCCTTCACCCCATTACGGGTTCGGCGGCGCGCTGTCCGCCTTCGTGGGCGATAACGGCGCGGATCCGTATTACAGCGAAAACGGTACGCTCGACGACGGCATCGCCGCGCTTGCCTTTGCCGAGGGGGACCTGCTGCGGGGCTGGGTCACGCCGTACGCGCGCCTCGGACTCGGCCTCGGCCGTCTGAATCGCTTCTACGACTATGACACCGAGTACGAGATCGACTTCGTCGGCGAGCTTTCGGGCGGCGTTGCGGTGCGGGGTGGTCCAGTGGTGCTCAGGCTTGCGATCACGCCGTCGCTCTACGGCACGGATCCGTTCGTCGCGTACAGCGCGAGCTTGGGTGGCCGCTTCTGAGAGGTCGAAGCTACTTCGATACCAGATCCGGCGGCGATTCGGCGGGCGCCGGGGCGGGGGCGTGATTCCGATCGATCAACAGCGAGAGCAGCATGTCGCTGAGGACGTTCACCATCGAGCGGCCACGCGCGATGATCCAATCCACCGTGAGGAGGAGAGGCAGGAGCTCGACCGGCAACCCGATGGTGTTGAGCACGACGGCGAGCGAGACGAAGCCCGCCTCGGGGACTCCAGCGACGCCGACCGCAGCGACCATGCAGGTCAGCGCGGCGAGCAGCTGCTCCCCGAGCGATAGATGAATGCCGCTCGCTTGCGCCACGAAGAGCACGGCCATGCCCTCGTACAGGATGATGCCGTCGTTGTTGAAGTTCGTCCCGACGCACGCGCCGAGCGCGGACGAGGAGCGCGAAACTCCGAGCCGATCGAGCGCGCGCAGCGTGACCGGCAACGTGGCGAGGCTGCTGTTTGCCCCGGCGGCGTACGCGACCGGCTCCTTGGCTACGCTCCAGAAGCGCGAGAGCGGCATCTTGATCAGGAGGATCAACCAGGCGTGGTAGGTGAAGAGCACGTGGAGGAAGAGCCCTCCCACGCCGACGAGCACGTAAGCCGCGAGTCCCTTGAGCGGTGAGTAGCCGTATTCGCCGACCGACTTCGCCACCACGCCGAAGACCGCGAAAGGAACGAGCTTGATCACCCACCCGAGCACGACCTCCGTCAGTCGCTGGAGGGTTTCGATCGTGCCTTCGAGCGCGCGATAGCTGCTGGTCCCGGCGGCGATTTGCTCCGTTCGGACGCGCCGAAGACCAGCGCCCGTGAGCACCGCGATCAGGATCACGGTGAGGATGAGGTTCTCGGCAAACGGAGTGATCAGGCTGGTCGGGACGAAGCTCGAGAGGGTAGAGAGCAGATCGACCTTCTTGTTGGCGTACGCGCTCGACGCCGCCGGGTTCGGCGTCATCACGTGGGCGAGGTGGCGGCCGGGGTGAAAGAGGTTCGAGATGGCGAGGCCGAGGGCGAGCGCGATCGTCGCGTTGAGCGACGCCCAGAACAGGAGCCGTACCGCTGCGCGGCTCTTGATCTCGGTCTTCAAGATCGCGTTCACGATCGCGAAGAAGAGCAGCGGCGTCGCGGCGGCGCGGATGAGCTGGATCGTCAGCTTTCCGATCTCGCCGAGACCGCTCGCTCGTTCGGCCAGCAAGGGTCCCACCACGAGACCGAGGCCGAGCGCCAGGATGATCTGGACATGCAGCGGAAATCGTGAGGGCTTCGGCGGGGGCGCGGCGCCGGTCGTCATTGCGGCTCAGCCTAGGCCAGCTCCGGACCTTCTCCGAGAAACTCACGGGGGGCCCGAGCCCGGGTGGGGGCACCCCGGCTCGAAGCGCCGGAAAGACAAGTGGAAGTCGCGTGGAACCAGCGCGGATGGCTCCAGGGTTCGAGCTGGAAAATGAGTAGGGAAACGTGGTATCCAAAACCCGACTCGGTGGGGGGTCGCACATGTCCGTCAGTCCTTCCGTGAGCCCTCACCTTTCGCCTTACTCCCCCGGGGAAGTAGTGGCGGGGAAGTACCGCTTGAAGCGGCTTCTCGGCGAGGGCGGGATGGGCGCGGTCTGGGAAGCTCGGAACCTCGCGCTCGACATCGACGTCGCCGTGAAGTTGATCCGGGCGGACCTGAACAAGGAAACCTTCGGGCTACGGCTGAAGCAGGAGGCTCGGGCGGCGGCCAAGCTCGGGCACCCATCCATCGTACGCGTGTTCGACGTGGGGGAGACCGCGCTCGGGGATCCCTTCATCGTGATGGAGCTCCTCGAGGGGCGCTCGCTCGGCGACCTGATCGGCGCTGCGGGCCGCATCGACGCACGCCGGGCGGTCCAGTTGCTCCTGCCCATCGTCGACGCGCTCGTGGTCGCGCACTCGAAGCGCATCATTCATCGAGATCTCAAGCCCGACAACGTGTTCCTCTCGCTCGAGCAGAACGTCGAGCAGCCCAAGCTCCTCGATTTCGGGATCGTCAAGCTCGAGCACGACGAGAGCGACAGTCATCTGACGCAGGTGGGGACCGTGCTCGGGAGCCCCGACTACATGTCGCCCGAGCAGGCGCGCGGCGCCGAGGACATCGACCACCGCGTCGACATCTGGTCGCTCAGCGTGACCTTGTACGAGTGCGTCACGGGGACGCTGCCTTTCGTCGCCGCCAACTACAACGCGCTCTTGTACAAGATCGTCGAGGACGAGCCGTTGCCCATCACGGAGCTCGGCGTCCCCGAGCCCGAGCTCTGGGACATCCTTCGCTTCGGGCTCGCGAAGGCGCGCGATCACCGCTGGCAATCGATGACGGAGCTCGGCAAGGCGCTCGCCGGTTGGCTCTTCGCTCAGGGGGTGCTCGAGGACGCCTGCGGCGCGTCGCTCGAGGCGCGCTGGTTGTCTCGCAACACCGATCCGGCGGGCCGCCCGCTGTCCGATCCGCGGGCGAGCTTTCCGAGCCTCTCGGGCGTGCAGTCCTATCCAACCATCCCCGTCCGCACCGGTCAGAGTCGGAGCGAACCCCACTCGCAGCGCGCGGTGGTGCGCTCGTTGTCGTTCGCCGCGACCGTGGAACAGAACGGAGCGCGGCCGCGACGCTGGCCCCTCATCGCAGGCGGCGTTCTGGCGCTCCTCGCCATGGGCGCGGGCATCGCGCTCCTGACTCGCACGGAGCCTGCCCACACCGTGGCTTCGACCGCGAGCGCTCCAACGCTCCCTACGTCGTCTCCGGTTCCCGTCGCGCCCGAAGTATCGCTGGAAAACGAGCGCGTTCCGGTGGTCGAACCCTCTTCTGAGCCGAAGCGCAGCGCGCCGCCGCCGCGCAAGCCCGCGAAGAACAGCCCCAAGAAGCCCGCTGTCGGCGCAAGCTCGGCGACTCCGCCCGCGCCGAAGCCCGCCCCTCTGTCGGATCTGATTTCGCCGTACTGACATGGGCGGCTTGCGTTTCGTGGTTCAGCGCGCCGGGGCGGCGCTCTTCCTGCCGATTCTGCTCTCGGTGGCGCAGGCGAGCGCTCAACAGGTTTCCACGGAGGCCGCCGTGGAGCCGAGCGAGGAGCGTGTCGGCGAGGCCAAGGCTCGCTACGAAGCGGGCGCGCGCGCCTACGCTGAGCAGCGCTACAAGGACGCGGTCGATCTGTTTCTCGAGGCCGACCGCATCGTGTCGAGCGCGCCGCTCTCGTTCAACATCGCTCGCGCGTACGAGAAGCTCGGCGACAGCTCTGGGGCGCTTTCCTGGTACCGGGACTACTTGCGGCGCGATCCTACGGCGAAGATCGCTTCGGAGGTGCGAGGCTTCATCGAGGTCCTGGAA
>JAEZYO010000260.1 GCA_023419055.1 Pseudomonadota bacterium
CCACGAGCAGTTCCGCGACTCGCCGGCGCGCGTGGCTGCGTTCAAGCGGTGGAAGAAGGAGCGCGAGCAATGGGCTCGCAACGAGATCCCGCTGCGCCGGGCAGACCGGCTGTTCCATCGCCTGTACGAGCTCCACGGTCGGCTTCAGCGGGAGTCTGAACGGATCGAGCTCGTCCTCGGGGACGGACTCCTCGTCTGGAAGGACCCGAGCGGCGATGCCCATCATCCGGTGCTCCTGCAGAGCGTTCAGCTGGAGTTCAACCCTGACGTACCGGAGTTTCGGATCTCCGAGCTGGAACGCGAGCAGGAGCTCAACACCGCCCTCCTCGGCTGCTTCCCCGGAGTCGACGGTGCCAGGCTGGCGAAGTGTCGAGAGGAGGTCCTTCGCGGAACCATCCATCCACTTCTCGGGCAAGCGACGAACGCGTTCTTCCGGCGCCTTGCGCAATTGCTCCATGCAAAGGGAGTCGCCCACGAAACCGCCGAGAAGCCTCCCGCAGAGGACTACCCTCAGCTCTACCGACGGCCGGTGCTCTTCGTCCGACCTCGGTCTGCCGGGTTCGCCCGGGTGTTCGAGGGCATCCTGGGTGACATCGAGGGGGGAGCACCGATCCCCTCTGCGCTCACCAGGATCGCGGGCATCGACGATACGCCTGGTGATGGTCACGGCACGGGCCATCAGGGACGCTTCGACGCCGGGGACGCCCTCCTCAGCAAGGCCGTCAACGAGCAGCAGCTCGAGATCATCCAGCGCCTTCATGACCACGGCGCCGTCCTGGTTCAGGGACCGCCTGGCACCGGCAAGTCGCATACGATCGCAAACCTCATTGGCCATCTCCTGGCACATGGCCAGACGGTCCTCGTCACCAGCCACACCACGAAGGCGCTCGGGGTTCTTCGCGACCACGTGGTCGAAGACCTCCGATCACTATGTGTGAGCGTCCTGGACAGCGACGTCGAGAGCCGACGCCAGCTGGAGGATGCGGTCACCCACATCTCTCAGCGTCTCTCGGCCCAGGACAAGGGGCAGTACTCGCGCGAGGCCGTCGACCTGGCCGACCAGCGTGCCCGCCTCCGGGATGAGGTTCGGGCCGCGAAGGCCAGGCTCCGGGATGCGCGCCTCGACGAGTATCGCGAGGTCGTGGCGGGGACGCGCACACTCACTCCCTGCGAAGCTGCCAGGCAGGTCGCTGCCGGACAGAGCAGCGACTCCTGGATCCCTGGTCGCGTCGATCCTGCAGCGGCACTTCCGTTGACGGAAGCCGAGATCGCCGAGCTGTACGCCTCGCATGGAGTGTTGACGCGTTCCGATGAATCCGACCTGGGGCACCCTCTTCCCGACGTGAAGAGCCTCATGTCCTCGCCGCGCTTCGAGAGGCTCGCGGCGGCTGACCCCTCGCTCGACCGGCCCGAGTGGTGGACCGACGAAGCCGAGGCTTGCGAACCTGACGACCTGTCGGAGGCGGTCCAGCGGCTCTCGTCCCTGGTGAAGAGCCTGCTGGCGGCACCTGGCTGGCAGCGGGCTGCGACGGCCGCGGCGATGTCGATGGACGGGGGCCAGCAGCATTGGTCGGGTCTCGCAGACAAGCTCGACGAGGCTGTCGCCTTCGCCGCTTCATGCTCCGAGCTGTTGCTCCACCATGATGTCCGCCCTCCCGAAGATGGCACTCCGGCAACGCACGAGGTCGTGACCACGGGGATACTCGCCTTCCTCGAACGCAAAGGCTCCTTCGGGTTCCTCGCGAAGTTGACCAACCGCGATTGGGCCAGGTTCGTGGCCGGCACCCGCGTCAACGGCGCCAGGCCACGCACGGAGGAGCACTTCCGCGCGATCAAGGCCGAAGCCACCCTGCGGCGCCTCCGCTCGGAGGCCGAAAAACGATGGACCGGGCTCATGGAGCCGGGCGGGGCACCTTCCTGGAAGGGCCTCGGCCCAACCCCCGAGACCGCGTGCAGCCAGTTCGCCGCCGAGATCCGGCGCGCGCTCGAGTGGCACGCACGGCAGGCATCTCCCGAGATTCAGCGCCTGCGAGACCTGGGGCTTCGCTGGGACGCGCTCCTGGAGGCCCAGGCACCTCGTACCGGCCCTCAGGCTTCGCTCGAGCGGCTCATCGCAGCACTCGAGCTTGCAAGCTCCGTGATGAACGGGCGCATCGACGCGGCCCTGGTTCTTCGGAGGGACAAGGAGTTCAAGGCGCTGCTCTCTCGGCTCCGGTCCGAGGGAGCACCGTCGAGTCCCCTGCAGTCACAGCTCGCGAAAGCAACGGAACGTCGTGACGCAAGGACGTACCGTCAGGTGGTCGAACGAGTCGAGACACTGGCGGGCCTCCAGGCTCCGTATCGCCGCCGCGCGGCCTTGCTGGGCACTCTCGAGCAGATCGCACCCGGCTGGGCGGCGGCCATTCGTGCCCGCACCGACGTGCACGGTGACACCACGCCTCCTGGCGATGTCCGCGCAGCGTGGGAGTGGGCCCAGCTGCACTCCGAGCTGGAGTCTCGCGGGTCGAGATCTCTCCCGGAGCTGCAGGCGACCGTGCATGAATTGGAATCCCGGCTGCGTGAAGTCACGACGCGCTTGATCGACCGGCGCGCGTGGGCAGCACAGGTCCAGCGAACGGACCTCGCTCAGCGCCAGGCGCTCGTCGGCTGGCTGCAGCTCATCAAGCGCATCGGGAAGGGGACAGGGAAGCGAGTCCTCGAGCTTCGCGCACAGGCGGCGACGCGGATGCGTCAATGCCGGAGCGCCGTCCCCGTCTGGATCATGCCCCTGTCGCGGGTCGCGGACTCCTTCGATCCCGGGACTCGCTTCGACGTCGTGATCATGGACGAAGCGAGCCAGAGCGACGTGATGGGGCTCGTCGCCCTCTACCTCGGCAAGAAGGTCGTCGTCGTCGGCGACCATGAACAGGTGAGCCCTTCAGCCGTCGGGCAGCAGCTTGCCCCACTCCCTCAGCTCATCGAGCAGTACCTGACGGGCATCCCCAACAACGCCTTGTATGACGGGAGGACCTCGGTCTACGACCTCGCCATGCAGTCGTTCGGAGGCCTCGTCTGCCTCACCGAGCACTTCCGCTGCCTTCCGGACATCATCGAGTTCAGCAACTGGCTGTCGTACAGAGGCGAGATCAAGCCGCTTCGCGAGCCCAGCGCAGCAGATGTGACGCCCTACGTGGTCCCGCACCGAGTCAACGACGGGGCACGTGACGGGAAGCTCAACCTCTCCGAAGCGCGCCACGTCGCGTCCCTCCTCGTCGCCTGCACCAGAGAACCCGAGTACGCAGCCAAGACGTTCGGCGTCATCTCCCTGCTGGGCGACGAACAAGCGCTCGTGATCGATCGGTTCTTGCGAGAGCACCTCGACGAGCCCGAGTACATGAGAAGGAGGGTCCTGTGCGGCAACGCCGCCCAGTTCCAGGGGGACGAGCGCGACGTGATCTTCCTGTCCCTGGTGCACGCCAGCAACGGCGTCCCCCTCACCAAGCTCGACCAGCCGATGTACCAGCAGCGGTTCAACGTCGCAGCGAGCCGGGCACGGGACCAACTCTGGGTGGCCTACTCTCTCGATCCGGCCACCGATCTCCAACCCGGTGACCTTCGCCGCAAGCTGATCGAGCACGCGCTGGATCCAGGCTTGCGCGCGCGACAGAGGCAGGAGTCGTCGATCAATACCGAGTCCGATCTCAAACGGAGCGTGCTGGAGCTCCTGGTGGCGAACGGGTTCCGGGTCCGTCCTCAGCACAGCGTCGGGTCCTACCGCATCGACATGGTCGTTCAAGGTGCTTCCGGACAGCGGCTCGCAGTCGAATGCGACGGCGATCGGTTACAGACGCTCGAGAATCTCGAGCAGGACATGGCTCGCCAAGCCGTGCTCGAGCGCCTCGGGTGGAAGTTCGTTCGCATCCGCGGAACCCAGTTCCATCGGAACGCCGAAGCGGCCATGGCGCCGGTGTTCAAGAGGCTCGCCGAACTGGGCATCGAGCCACAAGCAGCCGACAAGTCCCCTGCGCTTCCGTCGGACCTCCATCGTCGTGTCCTGGCACGCGCCGCGTCGCTGCTGGACGAGTGGAAGGTCACGGCACCATCAGACCTTGCGCCGGAACCAGTCGCGCGTGACGTGGTGATGGACGAGACCAGCATCGACTGAGCGGCTGAGTTCATCCGGTCCCGCGGAATCCTGGCCTCCACACGAACCGATGTACAAACGCCGCACTTCCCCGCCCTGAGCCGCGGTCGGGACGCGGTGAACTGAACCCGGCCCGGTGCGGGGAGACCCGGTTTCACGTGAGGGCGACGCGGAAAACCGGCGTGGTGCCGCGGCCGGCCGTCCCGCGCGCGCGTGGCATGCGCCTGGCATCGCGGGGCCGTATGCCCCGCGTCGCGGTCGCATCCCACAGTCTCGGCTCCGGGTTCGCGGGGACCATGTACGCGCACATCCGCCGGTGCGTGCGGCCCGGGCTGGAGATCGTCGAGTGCGGTGTCGTCCTGCGGAAGGATCGGGAGTTCCTCCGCTCGCGCCTCCTGCGGCTCCTCGACGCGAAGCCCATCGCGCTCGTCGGCATCTGTCTCCAACCCGATCCGGAGACCCTCGACGCCTTCCACGCCGCGGGCACGCCGGTCGTGCTCATCGACGAGGAGGCCGAGAATGCCTCCACCGTCGCCTCCGACAACCACGCGGGCGGGTACATGGCCGCGGAGCACCTGCTCGAGCAGGGAAGGACATCGATCGCCCTGGTGGTCGGGGAGCTCGGCACGAACGGCAGCTACAACGCGGTCCAGCGCCTCGAGGGGTTCCGGAAGGCGCTCTCCGAGCGCGGCGTACCATTCTCGCAGGAGGACGTGGTCGAGGTCGTCGACTACTCGCGCAAGGACGGCGTCGCCGCGCTGGGCGCGCTGCTCGGGCGCAAGCGCCGGCACGATGCAGTGTTCTGCGCGGCCGGCGACGTCTCGGCGACCGGCATCCTGGCCGCGGCGCGCGACCGCGGCCTCCGCGTCCCCGAGGACGTCGCCGTCCTCGGCTACGACGATCACGAGCTGGCGCGCATGTCCCACCCGCCGCTCAGCACCCTCCGCCAACCGCTGGAGGAGATGGCCGCCCGCGCGTGGCAGCTCGCGACCGAGGAGACCCGCGAAATCCTCGCGAGACCGCAGAAGGTGCTCCTGAAGCCGGCGCTGGTGCGACGCGCCTCCACCTGAGGTCGCGGCCTGCTCGACTCCGCGGGCGAATGGTCGCTGCGACCGCTGGTGTAGCCGATCGGAAGCTTCGCCGCAGAACACCGCGGCCCGGCCACCCTGAACAGGCGACCGGGCCGCTGGAGATGGTTGCGGGGGCGGGGTTTGGACGAAAACGGACCTGGTGGAGTTCTCGAGGGCATTCCCCAGGTAGCCCGATACTCGGGCCAGCGGAGCGCCAGTCGATCTGCTTGCTCGGCGCTGCTCGCTCGCGATCCAGACTCGGCTCCCCGCTTGACAGGCGTTCAGCCCGTCTTACGTTCGCCCACGTACCTAGACGGTACGCAGAAAGGAAAACAACGTGGCGAAGAACGGGAAGTCGGGCGACGGTCACCGCAACGGACCGGTTCGCGATCGCTCGCAGGTTCACAACCCGCAGAACGACCGCTGGGTCAAGCGGGACAGCGACACGGGCCGGTTCATGGACGTGAAGCACGACAAGAAGCCGTTCAAGGGCGTGACGAAGGAGGACTAAGAGACCAGGGCGGCGGCGGGGGCGCGCTGGTGCGTGCCTCCGTTCCGTCCAAGGCGCTGTTCCGTAGGATAGCGACATCCGCCATGAAACTCGGCGGTCCGGGGTCCCGGAGGTCGGCATGCGCGAGTTACCAGACGAAGCTCCGTTCTGGGAAGCAGGTGTCACGCTGGTCCTCATCTTCAACGATGGGACGTTCGCTCAGGCACACGCGAAAGGCGACAAGGCCGCCCTGCTGATGCGGTACCGTGAGGCGCTGTTGGCCTTGGCCGCCTGGACGGGGCACTACCGCACGGACGTCTTCCGGATCGCTCGAGAGAGGTGCGAGGAAGAAGTGCGTGCTCGGCTTGCACAGCCCCGACTCGCGCTGTCGGACCGTGAAGCGCTCCAAGTGGCCCTCGCGGGGATGCGAGGATGAGTTGTCCCGGTGATTCTGCAACTCCGTTGCCACGTTGCGGATCGAGCGCGCCTAGAACTTCGTAGCAGCGGGGTCGAACTTACTGCACGTTCCGTCGGAGGTAGCCGTCAGGGCGGAAAGCCTTCGGACGTCATGGTACGTCCCGGTTCGCCGGTCGATTGTGATCTCATCCACGCGATCGCCCTCTCCCTGGACAACGATAGTGATCCGGCCCCCCGAGAAGGTGGCATTACCCAGCGGGCCGTGCCCTTCGGAGTACACCTGGTGTCGGTAGTCGTCGATGCCCAAGACGATCGGACGAAGTACCTTCGGTCCGGGAGAGGGCGAGCCGTCCTCGAACTCTACTTGGAGAGTCGCGTCGCACTTGATCCACGAGAGAGGAGTGTCCCTGGGACCGACGGACTGGTGCCATCCACTGACGGCCATCCAGCCGATTGGGGACCGATCGCTTCCAACGAAGTCGAACACCACGCCCTCGAGCTCGACGCGACTGGGAGGTACTTCCCACTGCTTTCTGTAGCTTGTCGTATCGATCTTGTCGCCGTGCCAGGACAGGTCATTGTCCACGGCGGGCTCGCCGAGTGAATCGACCAGGGCGGCCCCCGCGGAGTCACAGTTCGCCTTCACTAATCCATCCGTGACCTGAACTAGGAGTCCAGTCCCGAGCGCCAGCCCTTCTGGCCGGCGCAGGACGATCGCTCTACCTGGCTTGCCCAGGAACGACACGTCGCCGAGACGGACCGCCCGGTTTTCACCGAACGTATGCTTGTCTGGGTCGAAGCCAGCGATTTCGGGCACGCCGACGATCAGTCGATCCGCGTCAGGACTCGCCCAGTCGAAGTGCGTCCAGAACGCACTAGACAGGACGGCTTGCCCCAAGTCCGTGAGCTCACGAGGATAGCTCGATGCAGGTCGCAGTACCTGCTTCTCGGGGCTCTTCCTCTTGGGCGCCCCTTGTACCCGCGCCCCGGCAACGACCATAGCTGCGGCGAGCAGCGAACACCACGCTGCAATGGCCCGGCTCAACGAAGCGGATCGCATACCGGCTCCGGCTGCCAAGACTGACGGCCATGGCATCGATCGAAATCCTCTCAGGCAAGCGTTGAGGAGGCAAGGGCGCGCGAAGGAGACTCGCACCTTGCCGATAAGGGGCTAGGATTCGGAACGCGCGCACTGAGTAGGCCTGCGTGTCGGCAACGGTCCGGCGGGAGAGCACGGAGTGACCTTGGAACCATATGAGAGATGGAGGCGTCTTCTGACGACGTCGCGGCTATTTCATGACCCTCGACAGCCAGCCACCAAGGGCCGGTCCGACTTCGAGCGAGACCACGACCGCGTCGTCTTCTCGAGTGCATTCAGGCGCCTCAAGGACAAGACGCAGGTCTTTCCTCTGTCGCCGTCCGACTACACGCGCACTCGGCTCACGCACAGCCTCGAGGCGTCCTGCGTCGGAAGGTCTCTCGGGCAGGAGGCGCTCCTCGCCCTTCGCCGTGCTGGTCGGCTGTCCGACTCCGAGCCGCCCGGGATCGCGACACTCGTCGCAACCGCATGCCTCGCACACGACATCGGCAATCCTCCGTTCGGTCACTCGGGAGAGGACGCCATTCGCACTTGGGCAGCCTCTCAGCGGAGCAGCCTCAAGCTTGCAGAGGCAGAGCAGCGGGACATCGAGGAGTTTGAGGGGAACGCGCAGGGGTTTCGCATCATGACGCGCTTGTCGAATCGACTCCGGCACGGAGGCATTCAACCGACGCTCGCGATGCTCGGCACGATGGCGAAGTACCCACGCCCCTCCACTCCAGCGCGACCCCCCGACGATCGCCTCGCCTCCGAGAAGAAGTACGGCTTCTTTCAGGACGACCAGGCAGCTGCGCTTCATGCATTCAGGGAACTCGGGATGTTGGAGCGCGCGCCAGGCATGTTTGCTCGGCATCCGCTCGCGTTCCTTACCGAGGCTGCGGACGACATCTGTTACGTCGTCATGGACCTTGAAGACGCGTTCAAGCTGAAGCTCGTCTCGTTCGACGAGGCAAGCAAGTGGCTGAAGTGCTTGACCACAGACCCGAAGCCGCCGAAGGGGGAGTACCGGGCAAGTTCGGAGCTCTCGCGACTTCGAGCAGGCGCGGTCCATTCAATGACGATGGCCTGCGCCAAGGTCTTCGAGCAGAACCTCGAAGCGATCGAGGCGGGCACTTTCGACACGCCCCTTATAGCGGCGACTAGGTTTGCGGCAGACCACAAGGCGCTGAAGAAGTTCGAGCAGGACCACGTGTATACGGACGAGCGGGCGCTCCAGATCGAGTATGCCGGGTATCAGACGCTCGGTGGTCTATTGACAGTCTTCTGCGAGGCTGCGCTGGCCGACAAGCCCACGCGAAGGCAGGAGAAGCTGCTGCGCCTACTTCCCGACGACTCGTTTGACCGCCCGGGAGTCCCGAAGAACGATCGCCTAGCTCTCACTAGATACGAGCGTGTGCTCGCGATGACCGACTTCGTCTCTGGCATGACCGATTCGTACGCCGTCGCACTTTATCAAAAGCTGTCGGGCATCCAGTTGCCGGCTTAGCGGAGCATCCCACTGGCTGTCGGTTTGCAGAAGGTAGGGACCCCGGGCGCGTGAGTTTTGCAGAAGGATTCCCCCTCGGACCTGAGGGTTTTGCAGAAGCATTCCCTCCCCCATCGGCGTGACCTGGCTGCCACGATTCGCCC
>JAEZYO010000388.1 GCA_023419055.1 Pseudomonadota bacterium
GGCAAGGACGACTGCTCGGCTTTCACCGACGCCACCTCGGGCGCCCGAACGCGAACGCCCGCGCTCGAGCCGATCGGGGGCGGAGCGTCACTGCTCGCGACGCCGCTCGGCGCCTTTTCATTGAACAGCCGCAGCGCCGAGAGCACCACCAAGAGCACCACGACGGCCACGAAACCCCCGAGGGTGAGCCGGCTCCGAAGTTTCGACTTCGAGCTCACCATGACCTTCACCGAGCTGTTCACGGGAGGGGACGAGAGCAGCGTCGGCCCTTGAGGATCGGCACCCCGCCCCGAGACCACCCGGGCCTGGGGTAGCTCTCCGGCAAAGGCCCCAGAAGGCACGCCGAACGCAGGCGGTCTCACGGGCGCGTAGGCGCTCAAGATCTTGCTCAGCTCTTGCAAATCCTGCGGCCGGCGCGCCGGGTCCCGCGAGAGCATCTGCATCACGAAGGTCGCGACCTCGTGCGGCAGCTCGGGGTTCAGGCGCTCGAGCGGGATGATGCCCGCGCTTACCAGACGGGTGATGACCTGAGCCAGGTTCTCGCCCTCGATCGGGCGCGTCCCCGACAGGCACTCGTACAAGATGACCCCGAGCGACCAGACGTCGGCGCGGTGGTCGACGACCTTTTCGCCCGTCGCCTGCTCGGGCGCCATGTAACACGGCGTACCGAGCATCGAGCCCGTGTCCGTGAGCTGCTCGGCGAGCCCGCGCTCGAGGTAGCGCTCGGCCGAAAGCTTGGCGATCCCGAAGTCGAGTACCTTGACCACGGTCTCGTCGCCGCGCCGCTCGATGAACAAATTCTCCGGCTTCAGATCGCGATGCACGATGCCGAGCGAGTGCGCGGTCCCGACCGCGGACACCACGGGCAAGAGCAACGCAGCCGTCTCCTCCAGGCTCAGGCGCTCGTCGCGCGCGAGCTTCTTCCCCAGGGTTTCCCCCTGGAGGAGCTCCATCACCATCACCGGGCTCTGGTCGTCGAAGTCGAAGACGTCGATGATCTCGACCACGTTCGGGTGCTTGAGCGCGCTCGCGGCGGAAGCCTCGCGCAAGAAGCGCTGGCGGAGCTCACCCTTCGCGCGCCCGCCGTCTCGCAGGAACTTCATGGCGACGGAGCGGCGCGTCACGGTGTGGAGCGCGGCCCAAACGGTGCCCATGCCGCCTTCGCCCAGGTGCTCCTCGAGACGGTACCGTCCCGCGATCAGGCTGCCCGCCGAGAGGGCCGACTCCGACATGCTGGCGCTGCTTATAGACGATCTCGCTTCCGGGATAGCAGTGCTCGAGGGCTTTCTTCCGTCGATTTTCGACGCGGCGGGCGCGACTGTCCGGAATTCCGAACAACTCGTGGTCATTCTTCCGGTCGAAGGGCGGCGCCTCTTCTCCTCTACCTCGAGGTAGGGCACGCTCGAGCGCTGCTCCGTCTCGCCCGTATGTCGGCAGGGATTCGCGGAGCGTAGGCGCGAGACCCCAATGACGCGACGCCGCAGCCGGGGCTCGACAAGCCGCGCTGGGTCCTATCCTGCTCGCGGTAACCGAGGGTGACTCCACGAGCGCCGATGCTCTCACGGCGACGTAGCGCACCGATGCTCCCGCGCCGTTGCGCTCCTGAACGCGGACCTTGGTCTCGCGCTCTTCACGCGACGGTATCTCGATCTCGGGCCAGTAGTGATCGGCGAGGTAAAGGCGAGTCGAGGCATTGGCGAACCCGCTCGAGGTCGCGATTCTTTGACCAAGGGTCGAAGAGCCCGAACCATTCCGCGGGTGCACGGCCCTTCTCGCTTCATGGGCTCCCTTACCGCGCTGGTAGGGCGCGTGGTGGGAGCCATCACCGTCTCGGCCGAGCGAGCGTGCGAACGCCCGGGACACGACGAGGCCTGTTTGGAACTCTCAATCGTTCGATTGCGACGGAAACTCCGTCATCTGTGACACGCCGGCCCGGGGGCGGCTTCCCCTGGGCCGGAGGAACCTACTGCTGCTTCTGGAGATAGTAGGTCTTCTTCTCTTCGAGCTCGGAGAGGCTCTTCAAGCGGAGAATCGTCGTGTCGACGGGGTCGAGCGTCAGCTCGTAGGGATAGACGGTGAGCTGTCCAGTCGCTGCAAGGTTGGCGAAGCACCCGTCAGAGTTGCAGTTGCAGACGCTGTGGTGCGGCATCAGGCAGAGCTCGAAACGACCACAGTGCACGCGGTCTTCCTCGTTCAGCGATTCTCCCGCGTAGCAGCCCTCGGGCGCGTCGCAGGAGGAGGCGTCGTCGACGATGCTGTAGAGCCGGTCATCGCCCATGCAGGCGTAGCAAGCGTGCGCGCTCGCTGACGCGACGGGCGCCTGCAACTGGCACCAGCTGTCCCACGTTTCCATGACCAGGATGTGGAAGGACATCTCGCTCCCCTGGCCGTTCTCGCTCACGACGGTGTACGGAAAGCCCGGGTATCGTTTCAGGTGCCCGAGCCCGAGCAGGTCCTCGGCGTCGTCGGCATCCCTGTTCGTGAGGTACGGTTCCTCCGGGTCGGAGATCTCTGGCAGAGCGGTGGGCTCTCCGAATAGCAGCGTACCCTTGCCCTGCGCGTCGAGGACGAGCTCGATGCGCTGCGGGCCGCTGCCCGTCACCCAGGTCCCCGCGAGCGGCGTGACCGTCAGCTCTGCACCGTCGAGCGCCGCGTCGTACGCGGCCTCGAGCGCCGTCCCGATCTCCTCACATTCCTCTTCTGCAGGCGGGTCTGCGCCCTGGTTCGTGTCCAACGTGTCCTGGCAAAGCTCCTCCGGTTCCTCCTCGTTCCCTCCGGCGCCGGGGCTCGCCCCGGCCGAGGTTCCGCCCTCGCCCGCGGTACCGGTGCCTCCGTGTGACGGCGCGTTGCCCTCGCCCGAGGCCTTTCCGCCCGTTCCAGCTGTCCCGCCGGATCCGGTGCCGGCCTCGGTTTCCTTTCCTTCGGTCTGGTCGGGATCACGACCCCCGGTGCCGCCCGAATCCATGCCTGTTCCGAGCGTCGACACCTCACCGCAGGCGTAGAGCGAGGAGAGAGTGACCAAGATCGTGAGAGAGCGAAGGTTCATGGTGTGCCTCGAGTGTCGCGATTAATCCGTCGGCGGGAGCACGCGGATCACGAAATCGACCTTCAACGGTCGAGCAGCTCGCGAGCGCGAGCAGCCTGTGGTCCAGCGATGCCGCGCGCGACGATGAGCTCTGCGAGGGCGCGCGCACGCCCGATGTTTCCGAGGCGGTTCTCCGCCTCCATCCTCAAGAACAGCACTTCGGTCAGGAGCTGCTGACGCGGAAATCGCGCTTCATACGAGGCGAGCAGGGCGAGCGCATCGGCGGCGGCGCCGCGCTTCAGAGCCGCGCGCCCTTGATCGACGAACTTTACTTCGGCGGCGAGCAGAGCGCTTGTCGTTGGCACCGCTTCGTCGAGCGTCGGCGCGACACCAGGAGTTTTCGCCCTTCGCTCCTCGATCGCCTTCGACGGTGCAGGCTCATTCGAGCTCCCGGAGGGCACGACGCCAGGAACACTTCGGGCGTCGAGCGTCGCCGGATCGCGCGGAGTGACGGCCGGTGGCGACGGAGCGAGCACGTTCGCGGGCTTCGGTTCCGGCTCCGGGATGACCGCGCGCACCAGCGGAACCGTGAGCATTCCACTCAAGAGGCCGATGCCGAGCCATTGCGCCACCGACCCGAGCGTGATCGCGCCGCCTCCTATTGCCGCAGAAGTACCACCTGACGCCGTACCGACCGCGGCGAGCTTCGCGCCAGCAGCAGTGGCGCCGGCAGCTTTGGCGACGCTGCTCGCTGCGGCGGCGAGCGTCGCGGCTTTGGTCGCACGCCGGAGCGCTACCGCGGACGGCCTCTCTTCTGCACCGGCTCGCAGCAAGAGCGACGCGAGCGGACTCGACGAGTTTCTCGACAAGCGTTCGGGATCGATCATTTCCTTGCCTCCCGGAAACCGAGCCGGCGTTCCACTCGATTCAGGCGTTGCGCAAACTCCTCGCGCGCGCGACGCAGGCGCGAAGCGGCGGTGCCACGCGGAATACCGAGTAGCTCCGCGATCTCGTTCGTGGGGAGCTCCTCGAGCTCGAACAGCACGAACACGGTGCGAAGATCGCTCGGCATGGCATCTAGAATTGCGTCCAAGAGCGCGCGCGCCTTGTGGCGATCGACGAGCTCGTCGAGGGAAGGGACGTCCTCTTCGGCGCAGTCCAGATCGCCGGTTGCGGTCGGCTGCACGCGCTGGCGCCTGGACTCGCGCCACTTGGCGGCGGCCCGGAGCGCGCACCCGTAGAGAAAGGCGCGTTCACTGCCGGCGCGGATGCTGGCGATGCGCGTACACGCCACCGTGAACACCTGCTGTGCGGCGTCGTCAGCGTCCGCTTCACCGAGCCCGAGGCGCCGGAGCAGGCGCCAGACTTCCTTGAAATGGGCCCGAACGAGGGCCTCTACGGCTTCGGTGGTTTCGCCTTCGTCCGGCTTCACCAGGCGAAGCGCAGGGTGGATCATCGCGCCCTCCTGGGCTTCCCCGTTAATCCGCCGGGGCGCCCTCGGTGATCACAAAAACTCGATCCCCACGCCGACCCTTGCCGCAAACCCCAGCGCCGGAGTCCGAAAAATCCGCTCTGTCGGTTCCGCGAACACGAACTGGTGGCGCACCCACGGCGCGCCGAGCTCGGCCTGGCCCTCGAGCGACACCCGTTCGCCGAGTCGCCCCCGCAGCCTGCCCAAGAGGGCGCTCGCGGCCCAGAACACGGTCCCCGCAGCGCCCTCTCTCAAGGCCGAACCCTCCTCACCCTGGCCATGGAGCGCGCCGAGCTCGATCGCAAGGCAAGCTTCACCCGATAGGCTCAGCGGCAGGCTCCGGGAGAGCGGGCAACCCTCGATGCGACCACCCACGAAGGTGAACTTCGCGAGCCGCTCGTCGACGTACGTCCCGCCGAACCCGTAGAGACCCGACAGGCGAAGTGACCAACCCCGAGCGCGCGGCGCCAAGCGAACGAAGGCGTCCGATCCGAAAGCGACATCGGGAGCCAACCAGCTGTTCACCCAACCGCCCGCACCGGCTTCCAGGTTCATGCCTTCACTGCTTGCGGCAGGCACGGGCGCCGCATCGCGAATGTCGGCGCGGCGTTTCGCAGTCGCGCTCGGCGCTTCGGAAACCGGTGGAGGCTCACTTGCAGGAGCCGACGGCAGCTCAGCGTAACGAACCGGCTCGGCCGCGGGCTCCTCGGCGGCACCGAACGCGAGCGCCGTGATCAGCGCCAAACCGGACGCGAGCTCGTCGCAAGAATCTCCCTCGATGGTGCGCTCGACGCGTGGAGCGCCCGCTTCTTCGAGCACGAACGAAGCGCGTCGCAGGGAAGGCTCCAAACGAACCTCGACGCTCATCGCCGAGCCGTCGAGCGAGCTCACGGAGGCTTGCTCGTCGTCGAGCAGCCGGGCACGCACCTGGGCGCGGAACTCTTGCTCGTTCGGGCACTCGGGCGGCGCGCTGTAACGCCAGTGAACACCCTCCTCCGCGACAGCCGAGCCGCAGCACAGCAAGTACGCTAGCGGTATCGCGCGCCTCATCACCTTCCACGCCCTTATCGACCAAGAGCCACGCCTCGTCCATAGCCGTTGACGCTGGTGAGGCGCCGCGACGCCCTCACGAGAAGATTCCCAAGGGATCGAGGCCCCGAACCGGGTGAGGTCGAGCCTCAAGATCTGGCCGAAGAACACCGTCCCGTAC
>JAEZYO010000394.1 GCA_023419055.1 Pseudomonadota bacterium
CGTTGTCGTCGGCGATCCAGAAGTCCGTTCGCGACGCTGAGACCCCTGGCCCCGGCGTTGCCCCCGCGGTGGCCGTGACCACCGCGCCAACGACGTCGACGTCCACCTCCCAAACCGCGTCGAAATCCGGGTAGGCGGCGACCACGCCGTCCAGGTTTGCGTCGCCGTAGTTCACGCTGTTCGGGTCCGTGGTGAAGAGCCCGCCGTTCGGCGCCGGCGAACCGGGGCCCGTCAGCTGCCCCACGAAACCCGTTCCGGGTTCGCAGTCACCCGAGGACGGAGCGCCCCCATCGGTGCTCGTTCCGCCGCTCCCATCGCCGGCGAAGCCGCCTGCACCCGCGTCCATTCCATCGCCGCCTGCGCCGCCGTCGTGACCGGCGCCAGCGCTTCCGCCGTGGTTGACGGGTCCGGCACCCGCTTGCGCGGTACCACCCGACGGTCCGCCGCCGACGCTCGCGCTGCTCGTTCCACCCGAGCCGCTCGAGCCACCGCGACCGCCGGAAGAGCCCGCACTGCCTCCTTGCGCGGCGCCCGATCCCGCGGATCCGGACGTGCCTGGGGCTTCACCAGGGCCCGCGTCGCTGTCCGACTCGCCGCACCCGCTGAACGCCAGACCTATCGCACCGAAGAGCAGAACCATCCGCCGCATCACATCCACCTCGGCCGTGATCATAAGCCGACTACGAAGGTTGCCGCAATCGTGGCATCCTTTCGAGCGTGAGGTTGGAGGCGTCGCTGCGCGCCCTGGGCCCGTTTACCGGAGTGACGGCGACCCTTTCCCGAGATCGAAGCAGCGGCTCGCGAGTTCGCTCGCGGCAGCGATCCCGCCAAGACCTTCGACGCGGCCCTGTCTCGCAAGAACCTGGCGGTGAAAGTCGCAGATCGTTTGACCGGTGGGTTCCTCATGAAAGTGACCCACCACCAGAAGCCCAATGAAGATTGGGCACGACCCGTCGTGTTCCTCTGGTTTCACCAGTAGGAGCGCGTCGGACAATCAGTAGGTCGACACGTCACCAGAAGTCGGCCAGCAGCTGATGCGCGGGGATCTGGCTGCGGATCGAAGCGTGCATCGAGGGCAGCTCCGACCAATGCAAGCCCGGCTTCATGTGATGAGCGGTGTGCAGGCCGAGGTTGCAGGTGAGCAGATTGAACAGCGAGTTCTCGCGGTTCACGCTGGCCTCTACATGCTCGGTGGCGAGGTGGCCGGCGTGGTGCTCGTAGGTAGCCCAGCACGTATGAAGCAGCGTGAGGAGGCTCGGGATGAAGAACACCAGGAGGAAGTTGAGGGGGCTCAGGCAGAAACCCGCCACCATGAACGCGTAGCAGGGGACCTTCATCAGCAAGTAGCGACGGAAAATCTTCGGGTGCTTGCGCCCGATCCGATACACGTCGACCTGATGGTGCAGGAAGGTGTGCAGCGTGTACTCGACCCGGCCCATCTGCGAACCGTCTTGCCGGGTCCAGTGCGACTCATCCGGCGTCGCCGAAGGCGGCTGGTGCAGGTAGTTCTGATGGTGCCCCAAGTTGTGGTGCAGCACCCACGTGTACGGCCCAACCCCCGTCTGCACCGCGAGCAGCAAGTCGTAGACGCGGTTCAACACCCGCGAGTGAAAGACATTCACGTGCTGGTGGTGGTGATTGAACGCCGCCACCACCGTACTCACCGCAAACAGCGGCAGCAGCGCACACAGCGCCACGATGGGCGACGCCCACAGGTACACGGCGACGTGGAGCGCGAACGACCCCAGCACCACGGACACGGGCCACCAGTCGGCTTGGTAACGGAGCAGGCGCCCGCGAGGCGAAGAGGAGATGCGCATGTCGGAAGAGGCGGCTGCTCTTACCGCGATGAGAGCCGAGCGCAAGGACAAGTGCGGACTCGCGCCGCAGCGAGCTCACTCCTCGAAGTGATTTCGCCGCCGGATCGGCGATCGGGTGCGACAAGGGGCGAGCGCGGGCTCTGTCCGTCGATTGAGGCGGCCGAATGGGGCCCGTAGATGTGCCCGCGGAAAAACCGTAGAATGTCACGATGTCGGCGTCCTCGAGTTCCACCGGCCTTCACTGGTCTCCATGGTTCTTGGTCCTCGGTGTGGGGCTGACGGCAAGCTGCGGGGAAGAGGGTGAAACTGACTTCAACGCCGGGAGCTCCGGAAGCGCTGGCAAAGGCGGAAGCGCTGGCAAAGGCGGAAGCGCTTCGGGTGGAGACAGCGCTGCCGGCAGCGTGGGCCAAGGTGGCGATGAGGCTTCCGGCGGAGACGCGGGCCGTAGCGCGGCTGGCGGCCAGGCGGGCGATCCAGGTACGGGGGGAAGCACTCCGGAGGGTGGCAAGGCAGGCGAGGGTGGCAGCGGCGGCGAGCCCGAGCCCCAGTGCTCCGAGATCTCCGCGGAAGTGGCCGACCACGTGGGCGCGATGGCGACCCAGGGCTGGTCAGCGGTCAACGCCGAAGCCAGCATGCTCATGCACGGGTGCAACGCCGCGGAGTCCCCGAGCGACTGCCTCGCCGCGTACCCGCTCGCGAACAGCACCGTCTATGGCGCCGAGTGGGAAGCCGATCTTCCCGATGCCGCGCTGCGCGTTCTCCATACGACCGACTACCGCTCGGCGTACTGGACGCGGACCTCACCGGACGGTCGTTTCGTCGCGCACGGCCGAAGTGCTGACGACGCCGCAGTGATCGACCTCAGTGGCCCCACGCTGATCGAGGCGGAGGCTCTTTACGACCCGGGCTTCTTCCCCGACGGCGCAGGCTTCGTTTTTCAGGGCTCCTCAGCTCATTTCTGCGCGCAGAGCACGCTGCTCGGCATCGCCACGGTCACCTTTTCCGAACCCAACTGCGCCGATCTCGACACGGTGGCGCTCCACCAGCACCTCGGCGCTTCTCTAGGAGGCGGCCCGTATTGGAGCGTCACCAGCCAGTTCGACAGCGACAATCCCGGCGCCACGGCGCAGACCGCCGAGCTCCCCGCCGCGTTCGGCGCTGGAGCCAGCGTCGAATTCGTGCCGATCACCTACAACGGCAGCGAGTTCGTGCCTGGCGCCACGATCTCGAAGGCGCTGCCCGGCGAGGGGGACGCCGTGCTCTCGCCGTCAGCCCAGCTCCTCATTACGCGCGTCTCGGCGGGCGAGAGCGAAGCGCAAGACGGCTACCGCCTGTACCAGGTGAGCGCGACGCCCTCCGACAACACCTACACCATCGAACTCTCACCGATCGCGCACTATTGCGTCAACGGCGGTGTCCCCGCCTTCTCCTACGATGAGCGCTTCATCGTCTTCCATGACTACGTCACCGGCGCGGACGCGACCGATCTCGGCTTCGCCGGCCCCGATGACGACGAGTTCGCGGCGTACCAGACCCAAGGCGCCTCGAACGTCTACCTGCTCGATCTCACCACCGGCGAGACCACTCGCATCACGCGCATGGCGCCCGGCCAATACGCGATCTACCCGCATTTCCGCTCCGACGGCTGGATCTACTTCGTCGTGCGCACGCTCGGCACGACCACCGAGTACGTGGTGGCGAGCGACGCAGCGCTGTAGTCGTAGGCGCAGCTCCGTCTCGCGAGAGCAGGCTCGGCGAGCCCCCAACCCCTTGGGATGACTCTCACTGGAGGCGCCTCGAGGTTTGATGGATCCCCCACTCTCGGCAGAAATCTTGCCCCGTTAGGGTGCTTGCCTATCGCGCCGCAGCGGAGACTCGTGTTTGACGCCCCCGACAAGAGCTGCCTACTCTGCGGTGCGCATGGCTGGAAACTGGATGCGGACAGTGGGCACGAGCGTAGCTTGCGTGGCGTTTGCCGTTGCCTGCGGCGCCAGCGACGACGAGGCGGGCGGAACGGCGTCCGGTGGACGAGGCGGCTCGAGCGGCGGTTCGACGGGGGGCACAGCCTCCGAACCCTCGTGCTTTCCCACCTTCTGCGAGTGCCCGAATGGCCTCATCGGCGACATCGAGTGCCCCTCTGGAAGGTGCGCCTGTGAGCAATGTCCGGCGTTCGATCCCGATGTCCCGGCCTTGAACATCGCCGCGTGTGGCGGCGAGCCCTCTGGCATCTGGAGAGCGACGAAGATCGAGCTGGGAGGATTCGCGCGGAGCTTCAGGAATGACAACGGCGGCGACTTCACCTGCAAGGGCTACGTCGAGTCCTACTCCGGCGGTCAGTACCTGGTCGAGTTCGCTGACGGTGGGCGGAGCCGGATCTACCGCGAATCACCGGAAATGGTGGTCGTGTTCGCGGCCTCGTGTTTCGTGGACCAGGGGATGTATTGCGAGGATGACTTCGACTACTTGAAATGCGAGTCGCTCGACTGTGGGGCGTGTCGCTGCACCTTGCGCGACGAATACTCCTTGGTCAAAGACCAGGCGACGTGGGAGACAGACGCGTCCACTTTGACGATCGATTCACTCGCGGGGGGTGACACGCTGCACTACTGCGTCGCTGATCAGGAAATGGTCCAGGTGAA
>JAEZYO010000413.1 GCA_023419055.1 Pseudomonadota bacterium
CCACGACTCCGTGCTCGACGCTGACGCGCACGCCGTCGGCGCCGCGAGTCACGGTGAAGCGCGTGCCCACGACCTCGACGCTGGCGAGCCCCGTCTCGATGATCCAGTGACGCGGCCCGCCGGGCTCCACGTCGAACGTGCCGGAGCCGCGCCGCAACACCGAGACGAAGGAGCGCCCGTCGTTGCGCAAGATCTCGAGGCGCGTGTCCTTCGCGAGCTCGAGCACGGAGCCGTCCGCGAAGCGCGCCTCGCGCGCCGTCGCCTGCGCTTCGAGCAAGCTGGGGAGAGCGCCGCCGACCAGCGCCAAAGGTTCCGAAGTAGGCCGCCGCAGGCCGAACCAGGCCACCAGGGCGAGCGCTGCGGCGAGCGCCAGCGCCGCAGCAGCTCGCGGCCAGCGCGAGGGCGTTCGCGCCAGGCGGCGATCGATGTTGCGAAAGCGAGCGAGCACGTCGGACTCTTCGAAGCCGTCGTCGAGGTGCCGGTGCAACGGCTCTTCTTCGGGCGAGCGGAGAGCGCGGCGCACCGCGCTCGTTCCTTCGAGCCGCCGCTTGGGATCGGGAGCGCCGAGCTCGGTCATTGCGCTACCTCCAGGTCGAAAGCAGGTTCTTGGCCGAGGTGCTCCTCGACGCAGGCCGTCGCCTTGGCGATTCGGCGCTTGATGGTCGCGAGGGAGCAGCCGCAAGCGGCAGCGACCTCGTCGAGGCTGTGACCCTCGACGTGGCGTAGGATCCAGGCGAAGCGCTCGTCGGTCGAGACCCGCGCGAGCGCGCGATCGACGAGCGCGAGCTCCGCGCGCACTTCGCTCGACGCTCCTGCGTGGGCGAGCGCGGCGAGCGTCGCGTCGGGCGTTCCGCGCTCGAGGCCGAGCCGGCGCAGGATCCCCCGACGCCGGAAGCGGCGGTGAGCTTGGTGGACGACGATCTGCAAGAGCCAGGGCCGCAACGCTTCGGGCTTTCTCAAGAGCGACAGATCGCGCAGCGCCTCCGCGAAGGTGTCCTGGACCACGTCTTCGGCGTCGGCGCGGGTGCCCATCAGGCGCAGCGCCGTGCTCCAGACCACGCGCACGTAGCGGCGATAGAGGGCCTCTTTGGCCCACTGGTCGCCCCCGGCGAGGCGCTCCACCAACTCGGCGTCGGGCACCTGCAGGTCGAGGCGCTCGGGGCGGACCGGCTCCGGAGACGGACGCAGCACGTGAAGTCTGGCCAAAGACACCTTCTGTGCCACCGTAGGGCCCTCAGCATGACGGTTCGGCTCAGCGCGCGTGATTTTATTTGGTGCTCGAGGTGAGCCGTTTCGAGCCGCAGCGGGCCCTACTTCGTCGTTCCCCCCGAACCATGGCGAAATCACGACGAGATCCGAGGATTTGGCGTTGCCTGCTCCTCGTGGAGCTGTCGGTGTCCCCGTTGGCGTGCGGCCCCGAGTACGAAGTGTTGAGCACGGTGGAAGACCAGGGGAAGGCCGGGTCGGGCGCTACCGCGGGGAGGGACGCCGAGGGTGGCACGGCGGGGATCAACGCAGAAGGCGGCGCCTCCGAGGGCGCCGTTGCCGGCGCCGGCGGTTTGATCACGGGCGGCGAGACCTTCGAAACGGGAGGTGCCACGGGCGGTTCGGGCATGGGCGCGAGCGGCGGCTTCCTGGCGGTCGTGTGTTCCAGGCACTCCGACTGCCCGTCTCAGCAGATCTGCGCGAGCGGCAGCTGCACGCCATGCATGGGCAGCGCGATGGACTGCAGTCAGCCCTGCCCAGCCCAACAGGTCCGGGTCGCCACCATTCGAAACGGGTGCGCGGTTTGCGAGTGCGCGCCGCCGTCCGAGTGTTCGAAAGACGCCGACTGCGCCATGGGTGAAGTCTGTTACCGCGGCGCGCAGTGCGAAGACGATTGCGGCGACGACCTCGATTGTTGCTTCGGCAATCACTGCGGCGTGCCGGGATGTCCTTTGCCGATCCCGAGCTGCAACCTCGCGGGTTGCGAGGGCGGCAACGTTTGTGAGCCGTCGTGCAGCGAGTCGACGTGCTTCTGTAACGGTATGGTCTGGCTGTGTTCCGACACGGGCGAGGGGATCGGAGGAACCAGCGGCACCGGAGCCGGTGGTACCGGCGCGATCGGGGGCAACGATTGTCAGGGTCAATGCGTCGCCCCCTAAATCGCTGAGAGCCGGTGCCGCTCTCGAACGCGACTTCTCTCAATCCGCCGGCATTCCACCCGTCGCGAAGCCGCCCTCGCCGGCGACGCCGCCCTCGCCGCCTTCACCAGCGACGCCGCCTTCACCGCCCATGCCGCTGCAGAAGCCCGGGATCACCGGACCGCTGCCGCCCGTACCAATGCCGCCCATGCCCGTGCCACCCATGCCCGTGCCACCAGTGGAGAAGCCGCCCGATCCCGAGCCCATTTCTTCGTAGCCGCCCGAGCCGGAAGCCCAGCCGCCACCCGTTCCGGTGCCGCCCCAGCCCGTGCCTGCCGTTCCCATGCCACCGCCGCCGTTCGGATCGGGGCAGCAGGTGACGAAGACGCCGAGCTCGAGCAGCTCCGCGCTCGTCGCGGTAAGCCCGTAGTTCGCGCAGGTGTTCACCGCGAGCTCGAAGGCTTGAATCTCGTCCGCGCCTTCAGCGAGCGGCACGATGTAGTCGCTGCACGCGAGCGGGTAGGGATAGGGATCAGGGCAGATGATCGAAGCGCACGTTCCTGCGAGCGCCTCGCACTGCTCGTCCACGCCTTGTCCACAACACGCGTAAGCGTCGGCGTAACAATCGTTGATGCTCTGCTGGCAATCCCACGACGAGCCGCCCTCGGCCACGGTGCCGCCGGTCCCGTAGCCGCCGGCGGCGGTGCCCGCGGTCCCGCCCGACTCGTAACCGCCGGAGCCCGTCATCACGGGACCACCGGTGGCGCCTCCCGCGCCTGCGCGCCCGCCGCTGCTGTGCACCGACGCACCCGGCGCGTCCTCGACGTCCTCCTCCTCTCCGTTCGTACAACCGCTCAGCGTCATCAACAGGATGCCCGTCGACAAGATCCCGATCTTCACCATTTTGACTCCTCGATTCCCCGGCCGATCCGCTCTCGATCAGCCGCAAGGAGCAGAGGGCCGCGGCGGCGGACGAGCGGCTCAGCTCGGCGGATCTTTTTCGCGCTGCGCCGTGACGAGGCCGACGCCCGGCCAGGAGCGATGGGCGCCGCAGTCGAGGCGCCGGCGCGCGCGCGCGTCATTTCGCCCCGCCCCGAGGCGTGGAACCGGTTTCTCGGATCGTGCTCACTCGGAGGGTTGAAACCAGCGGCAACGTTTGCGATCGGCGGGCGCCGGAAGAGCGCGCATCAATCGTGCATAGCGGCTTCGTACCATGGCCTACATCCGCGCCATCGCCGCGACCAAGCCGTATTGTCGCGAGACATCGGCGACTTGCATGGATTCGAGGACGAGAGCCGCCGCGCGCGAGGCGCCGCGAGCGGAGAGCGAGAGTCCCCACTCGAGTGCGAAGCTTGCCCCTCGCGCGACGACGCGAATACTCTGTGGAGTCATGAGCAGGGCCGGTGTCGTTCTCGGTCTGGTCGCGCTTGCCGCCTGTTCCGGCGAGCGGACGGAGAGCACCGACAGCGGCTCGAAGGAGAGCTCCGGAGCCGGCGGTAGCGCTTCCGCGTCCGGAGGCGAGGCGGGCCGCGAAGGAGAAGGCGGCGATCCCGGCTCGACGTCGGGCGGCAGCAGCAACTCCGCCGGGGGGACGAACCAGGGCGGCGACGCAGGCGAGGCCGGTGGCGGGCCCGCACCCGAGTGCGAAGAAGGCGACGAACGCGCTGGTGATACTCCCTGTGGGCTGAACGATCGTGGCTCGCTCATCGAGGAATGCTCGGGCGAGCACTGGAAAGAGTCGTCACGTTGCGAGGACCCGGACGAGTGCATCGACGGCGAGGAAAAGTGGGGCGAAGTCTGCGACGGCGGCACGGCTCTTCTCACCTGCCTCGAGGGAACCTGGGTCACGGAGTGCGTGGACGCTTGGAGGGTGACGCTCGGCACACCGGTGAACGACGTCGCGAAGAGCTTCGAGCTCGACGCGAGCGGTAACAGCTACGTCGTGGGTCTGACGACGGGGGACCTGGACGGAGTGAACGCCGGCTACGACGACGCCTTCCTCGTGAAGCTCGACAGCGAGGGCCAGCCCGTCTGGAAGCGGCAATGGGGCACGACCACGCCCGACGCGGCGCTCGACCTCGCACGCTCCGGCGACGGTAGTATTTTCGTGATCGGGAACACCGACTCCGAGCTGAGCAGCGAGGCGACCTCGGGCAGCACCGACGCCTTCCTGCGCAAGGTGAGCGCCGACGGGAACGAGCTCTGGACGAAGCAGTGGGGCACGCTGAGCGTCGAGGCCGGACTCGGCGTCTTCACTCACGGCGACTGCGTGTACGGTGTCGGTCGCACCGAGGGAGCGTTCGGCTCCTCGAGCTACGGCGACAGCGACGCCTGGGCGCGGCGCGCCGATCCCGCGAGCGGCGAGGTCGTGTGGACGGTGCAGTGGGGCTCGGACGGCTACGACGAGGCGACTCGCGGCACGACCGACAGCGACGGTGACGTCGTCGTGGTCGGCCACGCGGAAGGCGCGATCGGCGCCGCAACCCACGTCGGCGCGAAGGACGCGTTCGTGCGCAAGCTCGCGAGCGACACGGGCGCCGAGCTCTGGAGCACTCAGTTTGGCACGACGGACGACGACGCCGCGGTCGACGTGCTCGCGGACCCCGACGACGATCTGATCGTGATTGGCACGACGGAGGGCGCGCTACCCGATTGCGAGAGCGAAGGTGGCGCGGACATCTTCCTCGTTCGCCTCGACGGAACCACGGGTGAAATCGAGCTCGAGGTGCAGTGGGGCACGGCTTTCGACGACGTCCCCTGGGCGGTCACGCGTGACGCCGCCGGCAACTTCTACGTCGCGGGATACACGTCCGGTGACTTGCGGGGCGAGAGCGCCGGGCTCAAGGACGCGTTCTTGACCAAGCTCGATCCGTCGGGTGTCGTGCTCTGGTCGGAGCAGTGGGGGACTGACGAAGACGAGGTCGCCTGTGGCTTGGGCCTCGACGCCTCACAAGGGGTCTACGTCGCCGGCACGACGGGCGGCGCACTCTCGGGCGCGAACCTGGGGGAAAATGACCTCTTCCTCCAGCACTTCCCTGCGCGCTGATTACGGCAGCGCTGCTCGAGACATCACGGCTTCGTAGATCATGCGCAGCGCCGCGAGCGCGAGCAGTCCGAACGCCGAGCAAATGATCGCGGCAAAGACGGAGTGGGCGAACAGCCGCCGCGCGGGGGACGGCGCCGGCGAGGGCGGCGGAGCCAACGAAGCCAGCGAGGTTCGTTCTTCCGCGACTGGATCGCGCTCGAAGAAGGCTTGCTCCTCCATCGCCAAGCGGAGCTCCTCCACGCTGTTCACCTGGTCGGCGTGCGACCGGGGAGTACTCCCCAACTCCGTGATCCCCGATTCGGTGATGGGCTCGTGTTCGTCGAGGAATGCCGACTTGAGGTTCACGTCAGATTCGTGGATTCGTCCGGTCGGGATTATGAGCCGCTGGACCGGGAGCGGGCTGTAACACCAGCACTCCTACCCGCGCCGCTTCAGCGGACGAGTGGGCGAGGCGAATACAAGGCCCCCTGGTGCTCGAGGATGACGAGCGGCTCTGCGTCCTCGTCGACCTCCACGGCGACGACGGCGCCGCAGGGCCACGCCACGATTTCGCCGGCGAGCTGGTCGAGCTCGGCGACGCTCTTCGCTCCGGAGCCGATGTCGCGCACGACCCTCACCCCCAAAGTGGGGCTGCAGTAGGCGACGGCGGGGTCGATGCCCTGGAACGCATAGCGCACGCTCGCCGACTCTTTCAGAGTCTGTCGAACGCCGCTCGGCATGAGCGCGCCGTAGCAGATCACGTCCTTGTCCGTTGCGCCGAGCGGGTCCACGTCCGTCCCGCAGTAGCGAGCCACGAGCCCAGCGCCGCGCGGAGCCAAGGTCAGGCTCGAGACGCTGTCGTCGACGTCGCTGCCCACGCGCGTCTTCCCGAGAAAGGAGGTCGCGTCGGGGGTGAGCCGGCGAAAGAAGGCGGCGCCGCGGTCGTCGAGCGTGTCACCCGTGTCTTCTGCCCAGGCGATGTACAGCGAGCCGTCGCTCGCCGTTCCGGCGGTGTGCTTCGAGCCTGACGGCATCGGATCGGTGATGCCCGTCTTGTCGATCGCCCAACCGCTCGCTCCCGGTCGCGCCCGGCTCCACGCGTTGCCGTCGCGAAACCACACGCTGGCACCCTCTCGGCCGCCAGCGAGGACTCGCTCGGCAGTGACCTCGACTGACGTCGGCGTCGCGGCGAAGTCGCCCTGGGCGTCGAGCGCCATGATCTCCGCGTCCGTCGCCGTCGAGAGCGCGAACCCGGCGAGGCCGTCATCGTCGCGGTAGAGCCGGAGCGTTTCGAGCCGGACGTTCGCGGCGCTGATTTCACGCGCCTCCACGGCTTCGCCGTCGAACTCGACGTACGTCGGCGGTCCGGTGTCCACGACCGCGGCGATGGTGGACGAGGCGATCGCGATGGAGGCGAGGCTCTTGGTCCCGTCGGGGATCTCGTAACTTTGGCCTGGCACCCAAGTGGGTGAGAACTCGCCCGCGACCGCGCTGCCCTCGGGAGTCGAAACGGTGATCTCGGATTTCGCCGACGGGAAGGGATACCGAAGCACGATCTCCGATTCGGACCAGCTCACGATCTCCGGCTTGGACTTCGGATCGAGCACCACTCCGTCTCCGAGGCGCAGGCTCACGCCGTCCCGAGCCAGGCTGCCGAGGTCCTCTCCCTGGATGCGGATGGTGGTGCCGTAAGCACCCGTGAGCGGCGACATGCTCGTGACGACCGGCGGCCCCGGCGGCTCCACTTGAATGGGGCTGCCCGCCTCGCCGCCAGTGCCATCGTTTCCACTCGCCCCGCCCTCGCTGGACTTGTCGCTCGCGTCGGGCAAGTCGAAGCGATGAGTGACCCCGGAAGGATCGTCGGGTGCACACGCCGCGAACGCGAGCGCCACGAGCGGCGCGACGAGGAGTAGGCTGTTGCTCCTCACCGCGTGCACTCCGAGGTCAAGGTCACGGTGTAGCTCGAGCCCGAACCGAGCAGCAGCGGGATGGTCTCCACGTAGCCTGCCTCGAGCGCTTCGCGAGAGATCACGCGCTCTCCTTCGAGCGGCCGAGGTCCCTCACGAAAGGAGACGAGGGCGTCGTCGGGCGAGGTGAAGATGGTGACGGTGAAGCGGCCGTCGATCACGTGCTCGGTGTAACGATGGCTGCCGGGCAGGAGCGGGAGCGGCTCACAAGCGACGCTCCCCTCGACTCCGAGCGCGTTCGAGACCTCGAGGCCGAGCTCGACGAAGTCATGCGGCTCCGGGTCGCCCGCGCAACCGTTCGCCGAGAAAGCGACGAACCCGATCCAGAGAAAGCGTGTCAGGCGGCGCGACGTCACGGGAGCAGCACCATCCTGATCCCGAACGTGAGGTAGCCGTGCCAGTCGCTCTCCTCGACGGGACCTTCGTAGACGGCCTGGTCATCCACCGTGGTCTCGGACGCGCTGAAGCGTCCGGCGCTGACCTCGACGAACGGCCCTAGCCCGACCAGCGCGGAAGACCGATAGTCGACGCCGAGCGACGCCTTCAAAAAGGTAAAGCCCGAGCTCGTCTGGGTCTCGGAGTACGCGTCCGTCTCGAGCGACTGCTCGACGAGCTCGTAGCCGAGACCGTAACCCAGCCAGGGGTTGAACACTTCGGAGGCGCCGAAGTGGTACTGAGCCTGCACGCCGAGCTGGTAGGAAAACACGCTGCAATCGAAGCCGCTCTGCGCGCAGAGCTCGGCGACGCGCGGGCTCTCCCCCGACGAGCCGTAGCCGACGCCGAGATAAAGCCCGACGAAGAGGGGCTTGTTGAGCTTGAATCCGGCATCCAAAATGGCGGGCACCTGCCAGCCGTTCCGTGAGGAGAGCGCGTCCCCTCGCGCTGCGTTTCCCCAGGGCAAGCTCACGCCCGAGCGCACGGCCGCCTGGAAGCCGCGCGCTGCAGGCGGAATCTGCGGAGAAACAGCCCGTGGCGGGGGTTTGTCCCAGTCCTCCGCCGGAGCCGCAGGCAGCGCGTGCGCCACGAGAAGCCCCGCGAAGAAGACCCTCGAATTCCAACGAAAGGACACTCGAAACGAGAGACTAGACGAAAGCCCGTGTCTTGGGAAAGTCTAGGAGAGCGCCCCGACTGTGAGGTCTCGC
This sequence comes from Pseudomonadota bacterium, assembly GCA_023419055.1. The sequence continues at coordinate 8,258 of JAEZYO010000413.1, forward strand.
ACCATGTGGGTTTCGCCGCTGCGCGTCTGTCGCCTCGCTCTCGCGTGCTCGCTAGCAGCATGCTCCACGCCAACCTTGCCACCTCCGCCTCCGCCCGAGCACTCCGCGGAAAGTCGCGAGCTCGAGCAAGGTCACCTGCTGCTCTTTCCGAGCAACGCGCCGGAAGAGCTGCTCGCGCGGCCGGTGCGCCTGACCGAGGACGGCGCGTGGAGCATCGCCGATGCGCGCGGCCCCGACTGTGAGGTTTCAGTGCGCACCGTTCCTTCGCGGTACCGCGTGCGCCGTCGCGTCGAGCTCGAGAGCCTGACCGCCTTCTCCGGCAGCTTCGGAAAGCTGCTCGGTATCGAGGCCGGTTTCGGCAGCGCGACCGAAGCCGACGTGGACATCGAAAATACCGCGGTCCTGAAGGCAGACACGCGCGGCAATTGCGACCGAGTCTTCGTCGACCAGGTGTTCGTCGGCACGGGCCGGCGCAAGCTGCTGGCCAAGGCGGACGCCGCGGCGAACGCGTCGCTCGCCGTCTCCGGCATACCCGGCGGTAGCGCGGGCGTCGACGCGAAGAGCGTGGTGGTGGACGAGACAGCCTGGGATTCACCGCAGGCCTACGCGTTCACGTACCGAGAGGCCGGCAGTGATCGCGGGCTCACGCTTCACGTGGACATGCCCGCCACGGTCAAGGCCGGGGACGAAGTCACGCTGCGCATCGAGTCCGATCGAGACGCGTACCTCGTCGTCTACTACCGCGACGCAGCCGGTAAGGGAGCCGTGCTCTGGCCTTCGCAAAAGGAGCCGCTGCCTCGAGTACAGACTGGTGCTCCGAGCTTCTTGCCGAGCACGAACGAGCGCCGCGCCGGCGTCCGCTTGGTCGCCGCGCTCGCCGAGCCAGGGAGTGTGGCGCGCGAGACCTTGGTCGTCTACGCCTTCGCCGACGAAGGCGACTTTCGCCGCGTGAGCCCGCCACCGGGAGCCACCTTCGAAGACGGCGGTCAAGCCGCGGCCGAGCTCACCGCGCGCATGGATCAGCTGCCGTTGAATCGCTGGACCCGCTCGATCGTAAGCTACGTGATCATGCCCGAGGAGCAGAAGCCGTGATGCGTCGTCCTCTCTTGACCGCGCTCGTCGTGCTCGGCGCCGCGCCGAGCTGCGCCTCCACGCGGGCGCACCGCGTTTCGATCGCGCAGGCCCAGAACGTGCGCGTCTACGTGAGCGAGAGCCCCATGCTCGCCTCGAGCGACGAGGACTGTAAGCTCCACTATCCCGTCCTCGAAAAGAGCTTGCCGTACGCGGTTCGGCGCGCCCTCAGCCAGAGCGGATTCACCGTGGTGCGCAAGGCCTCCGACGTGCACGACGCGGAAGCGTTCATCGACGCGAACCTCAGCTTTTGCCGCAAGTCGGGGACGTGCGTGAACGGCAACGCGGAGGTCACGCTGGTCGCGAGCGGCCAGGTCGTGGAGCGCCACCGCTTCGACACCGGGAACGCCTTCTGCTCGTCGGCGCCGACCGTCGACGAGTTCCCGAGCCTGTTCGTCGAGAACATCAATCACCACCTGCTCGACTCGGAGCCCGTCGCCACTCTGGCGCAAACGGCCAGCACCATTCGCGCCGACTTCGAGGCGGGGCGCCTGAGCCAGCCTGCTACCGCTAGCGGCGCTGCACCAGGCACGCCGGCTGCGCCTGCGGAAGCGGCAGCGACGGCTTACGCCGTCGGTGCTCCACAACCTCACGCTTTCGCGCTCGTCGTCGGCATCGAGAAGTATCGAGACGTCCCGCCTCCCTCCGGCGCGCGCGCCGACGCCACGAGCTTCGCGGAGCTTGCGCGACGAACGCTCGGCTTGCCCGAAGAGAACGTTCGCGTGCTGCTCGACGAGCACGCGACGCGCGGCGATCTCGAGAAGGGCCTCTCCTGGCTCGAGCTCAACGTTCCCCTCGGTGGGCGAGCTTTCTTCTTCTACAGCGGACACGGCGCGCCCGATCCCGTGAGCGGCACCGCGTACCTGCTCCCGTACGACGGCGATCCAGCGGCGCTCGATCAGACGGCGCTCCCGCTCTCGATCGTCACGGAGCGGCTCGCTCGGACGAAGGCCTCCGAGTCGGTCGCGTTCCTCGACTCTTGTTTTTCGGGGGCCGGCGGTCGCTCCGTATTGCCCGAGGGCGCTCGCCCGCTCGTGCGCGTGCAGGCGCCGTCGATCGCGCGTGGCGTCGCGGTGCTCTCGTCTTCGGCGGCCTCGGAGATCTCGGGGCCGAGCGCCGAAGGAGGCAACGGGCTCTTCAGCAAGTATCTCCTCCAGGGTCTGGGTGAGGCGCAGGCCGACGCGGACGGCGATCTTCAGATCTCGATGGGCGAGCTCCAAGCCTTCGTCGAGCCGCGCGTCTCGCGCGAAGCTCGCCTCGGAAATCGGGTTCAGACGCCGACGCTCGTGATCTCGGACGGTCGCCCCGCGAGCGCCGTCATCGTCGCCTCCGGCGTCAAGCGCTAGGGACCTTCGCCTTCATCCCTCCGCCATCACGCGCTTCTTGCCGTCTTCGACGTTCGCGATTCGCCTGGCGGAGTCAGCGTGAAACCGAATCAGCTCGTCGCTGGGGACGTCCTTGATGGAGACAGCGGCGGCCGATTCCTCCGTACAAAACGCAGGGTAGACGAGGAGCAGCCGACCTGGAGCGAGCTCGCGGCCATCGCTGCAGAAGTGAACCAGTGGCGCCGGTTGCAGAGCTTCCTCCGGGTCACGGACCGCGGCTGCGAGAAAGCCCGTGAGCGACTGCGACGTGGTGGTGAAGTCGCCGGTCTCCGCAGACAAAGTCCAGACGACACCTTCCCGGAGTAGGAACTGGTCGCCGAACAGTCCTGGGCAACGGAATGCCGGCATCATTGGGTAGACCATGGAGACCCAAAACCCCGAATTCATCATCACGCCGTGCGCGGCGAAGGGGATGCCATGCCGGCTCTCTGACGGAGAGGCGCGATGGGACCGCTCTCAAGCTCTGGCGGCTGCTTTCGCGATGTGCTCGAAAAATTCGTGGGCCAGGCTGTTCGAGGGCAGGCCGGCGACCTGTCCATCTCCGAGCTCGACGATGATCCAGCTGCCATCCTCCAGGTAGGCAACGTCCATCGTGAAGAATCGACTGGGAATGCGAGCGGCGAGCGGGCGAAGCTCGTCGAACGGGAGAGTGGACTCGAAGCTCGTCAGATCGCCCCAGTAGCGATGAGCCAGGATCGGCTCGCCATCGAACCAGAAGCTGCGGAACTCAGCCGCGAGCGGCATGTTGCTCTTCGGATGCACGCCCACGATCTTGAGCGGGACGAACTCTCTGAAGACGAGGCCCACGTTGAGGTCGTCGCCCTGCAACTCGAGGAACCTTCTGACGACGCGTTCGACGGACGGAAGGTCGTCCGCGGCAGGGATGAAGCACGCCTCCTTCCAGTAGTGTTTCTGCGACTTCACGTAGTCCTTCAAGACGAGCGGGCACTTCCCGAACGGCTTCAGCAGCGCGGCGACGCTGGCAAAATCGAGCTCTCCGTCGATACGGAGCCACGCGGACCTCGGAGTATGCCCGTCGAGCCACCTGTAGCTCTCCGGAAGGTAGTGACAGGTGCGGTAAGCCTCCGGAGTGTTGATGAGGAATGTTCCCCGTGCCTTCAACGCCGCGTGGAGTTGCTCGTACCGCTCCGGCGCGAGCATCCACCCGCGGTACAACGCGAACGGCTCGTTCTCGGGAACATGCGCGACCGCGTCTTGAGCCGAGCCGTCAGCGACGCGCGTGTGATCGAGGAGCACGGCCTCGAAGCCCGCATTTCGGGCCGCGGAGAGCTCTGACTCGAAATCTTCTTCTACCGTCCGCGGGCGGAGCGGGTCGTTCGGAAACAGCACGAGCGTCATCGAGTAGCTCAATGTACTGATGGCGAGCGGCAGGCGGAAGAGCTGTGCGCAGAGCACGACGGACGAGACGCCAGCTGCAACGCTCGAGGGAGAGTTCACGATCGGAGCGGTTTCGCACGCAACGAACCGCAATTCGTCGGTCTCCAGCGTCTCCGGCTTTCCAGACTCGGCCCGAATGCGCTAGACCTCGAGCGAAAGACCCCCGATGAGCAAGTTCACGACGTTTTACGAATGGCTGGAGAAGCAGAAGGGCCAGAAGTCACCGCTTGGTACCCTCGCGAACGACGCGGTGCGGGACGAAGCTTTTCCGAAGGACGTCGCCAGCCTCGACGCGCTCTTGGCGTACATGAAGTCGAAGAAGCTCTCCGGCATCAAGATCGCGGCCGCGAAGAACGCGTGGCAGGCCTACACGCGCACGCAGGGGCCGACCCGTCCGATCTAGCTTGCTACGAGCTCAGCCGAGTTCTTGGGCGAGCCCGAGGAGGATCCCTTCGGGGCCGCGGATGTAGCAGAGGCGATACGTGTTGCCGTATTGAACGACCTCGCCCACGAGCTCCGCACCCCGCTTGCGGAGCCGAGCGAGCGTATCGTCGATGTCCTCCACGGTGAACATGACGCGTAAGTAGCCGAGGGCGTTCACCGGGGCGGTCCGGTGATCTGCGACGACCGTGGGCGCGATGAATCGAGAGAGCTCGACGCGAGCGTGGCCATCAGGGGTGCGCAGCATGGCGATCTCCACGCGCATGTCTCGCAGACCGGTGACGCCCTCTGCCCATTCTCCGGCGATGGGAGCGCGCCCTTCGAGCTCGAGGCCTAGCTCCGTGAAGAATTCGATAGCGACATCCAGGTTTTCTACGACGATGCCGACGTTGTCCATGCGCTTGACTGTCATTGGGGGCCTCTCGTCACAGACGCTCTTGTCTGGTTCGGAATACTTCACCACGTGAACCGTGCCGTCAGTCCTGGGGTGCAGTTGAATACGGCGGCCTTCGAACCAATCGGGGTGCCGACCGTAGGGGGAGATCGTCAGGACCTCATGCGACGTGACGGCGGTCAGCCCGCGTGCTTCTTCGCACAAGGCGGGAGCCGCCACGAGCGCACGAAACGCGGCGATGTGAGGCCATCCGTGAGCCGACAGCGAATCATAGTGCGCCAGGGCTCGATTCCAGCTGTGAGTCCACTGAGCGTCGGCCATGCTCGCGTGCGCTCAAGGTAGGGCAGCTCAGCGGTGGGCGCCAGAGCTCGCGCGAGCACGGACGCACCTTGGATGCCGTCGAAGAAACGCGCCGCGCCGCGCGATCCCCGACTGGGGGAAGAGATGCCGCCGAATGGGCCACGAGGCTCGAAACAGAGGCTTAGATGGCGCGCGCGCCTTCAACGTCGGGTAGTCGCCGCCATCGACGCCGCTCCTCAGGGTAGAGCGCATGCTGCGCACGCAAGAAGTGGCGTGGCGCCGAGGCGCTGTCAGCAATGGTTTTCCGCGAGTGGAAGCCCCCAAAAAAGAGGGAGATGAGTCGAGATCGGAAGGGAGAGCGGTCAATCGGGACCCGAGCGGGCACGCTGACGCGACTCGACTAGAAGCTCGCTCTGTAGCCGATGGCGCTCGCGACGGCGTCGAGCAACGAGACGTCGGGGTTTTGAAAGAGGGCGTCGATGTATTGGTCGAAGGAGACGATTTCCCAGAACACGCCGTGGCGCTGAAAGAAGCGGCGCTCGTTCTCGCGCAGGGCAAGCTCCGCGCCTGCGAGCGCGAGGTAGTGGAGACCACTCCCCGGGTAGTAGCCGTCGGGGTACTCGTCCGGCTGCTGGATGAAGAGGTTCGGGCCGAGAGCGGCCATGACGCCTGTCCCGAGATAGAGCGGGTACACGAAGACGCGGTCTTCGGTGCCGAGCCCGAAGCGCAGTGGACGGAGGAGGACGAGGCCGTGAACGATGTGCACGGCGGGCGCTTCCGCTTCCGCGGGGACGAAGCCGTAGCCGGCGCCGAGGTTGAGGACGTCTCTGAACGCGGAGTACCCGACGCTGATGGTGCCCATGCCGAGGTAGCCGCCGCTCTGCAGGCGAACGTAGTCCGGCACCGCCCAACCGAGGCGATCCCGTTCTGGCGCGGGGTGGCCGAACGTCGGAAAGGCTTCGGCGTGAGCGGGAGCGGTGTGGGCCGTGTGAGCGAGCAAGAGAAGCAAGGGGGTGAGTCGGGTCATTCGCTGCCTTCCTCGTCGTGCGGTGTGGCGTCGGGCGCGACGTCGAGCCACGGCTCGACGTCACAAGTCTCGAAGCGGCAGGCGCTGACGTCGAAGGTCGCGCCGTCCGTGGTCACGAGCACCCAGGAGCCGTCGAGGGCGCTGGCCGTCTTGATGAAGTCGGTGTCCCCGACCTGCTCGCGAGCGAAGCCTTCGTGGACGTGGCCGTAGAAGTAGGCGGTCACCGAGCTCAAGAGCTCGACGAAACGCTCCGAGGCGGCGGGCGTCAGGTGAGGCTCCGAGTAAGGGGGCTGATGGGTGACGAGCAGGTTCGGTGCTTCGCTCGAGCGGGCTTGGTCTTCGAGGAACGCGAAGTTTGGCTCCTCGAGGTCCCACTCCAGGGTGTTGGTGTTGAAGACGATGAAACGCAGGCCCGCGTAGTCGAACGCGAAGTCTGTCGGCCCGAACACGAGCGAGTACAGCTCCTTGCCCTCCGCGAGCCCGTCGTGGTTGCCCGGCGCGGCGATGAACGGCGCGTCGAGCTGCGAGAAGCAGTCGTACGCCCAGTGGTACTCCTGCTGCGTGCCGAAATCGGTGATGTCCCCGGCGTGGAGCACGAGCTCGATATCCGGTCGCGCGTTGATCGCGTCGACGATGCTCTCGAACGCGTCGTAGCCGTCGTGGGTGTCGCTCAAGAAGGCGAAGGTGAGCGGCTGTTCCGAAGCCGGCGGGCGCTCTCGGTTCAGCGCAGCGAGCCGAGTCAGGCTCTTTTCATTGAGGTTTCGTTCCTCCGAGCTCGGCTCGACGTCGAAGGCGCTGAAGCGGACGCAGGTGGTGAGCGCGCCGGCGAGGAGCACGCAGGGCCAGACAGGGTTAGAGCATGCCATCGACATCGACGGTGAAGAGGGCGCCGTCCTCGAGCGGCGTCATGCCCGGCCTGAGCGGCACCAGGTATTGCCGCGGCCGGTGAAAGACGAAGGGAACGAGGAAGCCGATGGTCGAGCCGGCGGCGCCGGCCGCGAGAACGTCGGTCAAGTAGTGCTTGTCGGCGGCGATGCGAAGGTAGCCGGTGGCGGCCGCGACCGAGAGCCCGCTGACCCAGACCCACTCCGCGCCGCGGTAACGGCGCATCGAAGCGATGGTCCCGGCCGAGGTAGCGAGCGAGAAGGCGTAGCTCGTGTGACCGGAGTAGAAGGACACGTAGGCGTCGTTGGGCTCGCCGGAAGGGCGCTCCTCGGGAGGCAGCGCGCGCGTCTCGGGTCGCATGCGGCCGGCGGAGAATTTGACGATTTGCGTGGCGATGCCGGCGAGCGCGACGGCTTCACCCGTGATGACGATGTCGATCGGGACCTCGGCGAACCGGTCGTCGTACGCGGCGATCGTCGCGGAGACACCGACGGTCGCGGCCGGCGCGAGCGCGTTGGCCGTGATGTCGCTCAGGACGAGCGCGGTTTCCTGGTGTTCCTCCGGCCATTTCAGGGCGTTACGGGTTTCGCGGTCGACCGCGTTGAGCTCGTCGTCGCACCAATGGCAATGCGAGGGGTCGAGCTTGTCGTCGAGCGCCTGCAAGGTCGACCAGGTCACGTAGCCGAGCACCACGACCGGAATGTCCACCCGGAGGTCGTACGAGAGCAGGGGCGGGGTGACGGCTACCGGGCCAGACGGGATCGGCGGCGGCTCGGATTTCACCGGCGGGTGCGCCTTCGTCGGCGGAGGCATCGGCACGTCCGCTGCGGCTCGGCCGCTCCACCAGATCGCCCCGGCCAGCGCGGCTAGGGGGACCATTCGCCTCGCGCTTCGGGATCGGGAGCCTGGCAAATTCATGCGGGATTCGAGCGGTTCGCGGACTATTGCGCGACGTTCGCGTGCAAAGCCTTGCAATTCACGTGCAAGCCCGGCTCCCAGGGCGGCCGCTCGAAGAGACTGCCATTGACGCTCGGGCGTGGCGGGATGACACGCGAAGGTCGAGGAGGGATGGAAACCGCGACGCTTGGCGCGCGCTTCATCCGAATTGAAAGGGAATCCATGAAAATCCGCACATCCATCAGTCTCTGGATCGCCGCGGCGCTGATCGCCGGCAGCGCCCCCGCTGAAGCGCCCAAGGCCGCCGCGCCCAAGACCGACGCCCCCAAGGTTGCGAAGCCCATCTCCGCTACCGTGAAGAAGCTCGCCAACCTCCCGAGCGCCCTCAGCGAGGACGCCGTGAGGGCGCACGTCGTCTCGCCGTCCAACATCAAGAACATCCAGATGGAGGAGGTCGACGAGAGCAAAGAGGTCCGCCTGAGCGTCGCGGCCAAGAAGGTCATCTTCAAGAAGACGCCCAAGCTCAACGTGGGCGCCTTCGGCACGGCGATGCACACGCTGCTGAAGGACAACGTGGTCGGCTACATGCTGCAGGTGCGGCAGAACGACCAGCTCGTCTACAACCTGATCTGGAACTTCGCTCAAACGCCCGCCGACGCGAACAAGGGCTGGAACGAGAACACGCGCATGCACGTGGCGAGCGTCAGCAAGTACCTGACGGCCGTCGCCATGGTGAAGGTGCTCGACTCGAAGAACATCTCCTACGACGCGAAGATCTCGGGTTACCTGCCGAGCCACTGGAGCAAAGGGAACAACATCGACAAGATCACGTTCCGCCACTTGCTTCAGCACAAGTCGGGCTTCTCGACGGGCGGCTCCTCTTCCGACTACGCGTTCATGAAGGCGCGCGTCGCGGCCGGGGTGCCGGCCGTGGGCAACTACGACTACGAGAACATGAATTTTGGCCTCATGCGCCTGTTGATCCCGATCATCAACGGGGACGTTCCGAAGAACGCGAGCTTCGTCAGCGACGCCGCGCTGAACGACCAGGCCTGGGACGCGGTGACCCTCTACCACTACAAGAGCTACATGCAGTCGAAGGTGTTCACGCCCGCCGGCGTGGCGAACGTCGACTTCTCTCCGGCGACCCCGAACGCGCTCGCCTACGTGTTCCCGAACGCCGGCGCGAAGGGCTGGAACTCGGGTGATCTGGCCTCGGTGGCGGGCGGCGCGGCGTGGCGGCTCTCGACCAAGGAGCTCCTCAACGTGATGGGCACCATCCGCCGCAAGAACAGCGTCATCCCCGCGGACAAGGCGCAGTACATCCTCGACAACTACTTCGGCATCGATCAGGCGATCGATACGCCCGCCGGCAAGATCTACAACAAGAACGGCGCCTGGGGCACGGGCGACGGCAAGACCGAGCAGTGCGTCGCCTACTTCATGCCGAACAACACCGAGGTGGTAGTGTTCGTGAACTCGAAGATCGGCGCGCAGAACTTCTCGCTGCGCGGGCTCGTCAAGGACGTGTACCTGAACTCGCTCGCCGAGTGAGCGCGAGCGGACGCTCGAGCCCTCGCGCCTCTACGGAGCGTGTGGGCTCGACGCGCTCCCCGGGCCAGCGGGCTCAGGCGGAAGGGGCCGGGCCGCTCGCGAGCCACTCGCGGAGCGAGCGGAAGCGAAGCCCGAAGCGCGACTCGAGCGCCGAGTAGTCGAAGGGCTGCGGCTGTGTCTCCGCCATGACGACGGTGCGCAAGACGCGGCTGACTCCGGGGTGGAACGGCTTGCTCAAGAAGGCGACGCTGCGCGCGAGGCCGAGCGGCAGGGACACCACCTTCGCGCGCGCGCCGGTGTGCTCTTCATAGGCGCGAACCACGTCGCGGCTCGAGAGCTCCTCGGGGCCGCCGACGTCGATGGTCTCGTCGCGGATCTCGGGCCTTTCGAGCAGGTGCGCCGCGAGCGCCGCCACGTCGTCCGCCGCCACGAAGTTCCGAGCCAGCGTGCCCTGACCGAACAGCATGACCGGCTTGCCGCGCCGGATCGGCTCCCCGATGAGCTTGTCGGCGTGGAAGTCCATGTACGCGGTCGGCCGGAGCGTGACCGTGTGGAGCCGGCTCGCCTGGAGCACCGCCTCGATGCGAGCCTTGGTGCGCCAGAAATCGAGCGAGTGGTCCGGCGACGCGAGGTGCACCGAGAGGTAAAGGAGCCGCTCCACACCCGCGCGCTCGGCGCTCGCGATCAGGCGCTCGGTGCCCGCGCCGTCGACCGCCTCCGACGAGTACTTGCCGCGACCGACCAGGGAGTGGGCGGCGGCCACGACCGAGCCGACTCCGTCGCAGGCCTTCGTGAGGCTCTCCTCGTCGAGGAGATCGCCCTTCACCACTTCGACGCCGGGCCGCGCGAGGTCCGCGCAACGCTCCGGTGAGCGCGACATGACGCGCACCCGTTTCCCGCCGTCGGCGAGCCTCTTGACGAACGCGCGTCCGAAGATCCCAGAACCGCCGACGACGAGAGTAGTAGTCACTGTTCAGCCCCGCCTGACCCGAGGGTCGCTCAAGCGCTCTTGCAGCGCCTCGACGTGTTTGCGCGCCATGCCGAGCATCCGCTGGTGGTTGCGGGACTCGAGCGCCTTGGTCTTACCGAGGGCTTCGAACGCCTTCTTCGGGTCGGAGAACTGCGCGACCGCTTCCAGGAGCACCATGCCGCGGAAGGCGTTGCCCGCGAGATCGAAGATCTCGGCGGCGGCGTCGCCGTCGTTCGCGGCCATGCCCTCGACGAGAGCGCGCGCGCTCGCCCGCAGCGTGTCGATCGCGGAAGAGGAGTCCGTGCTCGGCTTGCCCGAGTGTTCCATCACGAGCGCGGCTTCGACGTGGCCGCGAGACACCGTCGCGTGACGGGTCCGCTCGTCGCCGACCTCCGCGAGCGCGAGCATCAGCGCGCGGCGGACGACGTTGTCGAGCTGGCGCAGATTGCCCGGCCAGGTGAAGGCCTCGAGCGACTGCTCCGCGTCTTCGGCCAGAGTGACGCTGACTCCGGCTGAGACCTCGCTCACGCAACGCTTGACCATGAAGCGCGCCCAGCGCGCGATCTCGTCGCGCCGCTCGGCGAGGGTAGGCAAGCGCACGGGGAGCACGTTGATGCGGTAGTAGAGGTCGAGCAGGAAGCGACCCTCTTTCGTCGCGCGCTCGAGGTCGGCGTTGGTCCCGACGATGAAGCGCACGTCCGCTTCCTCTTCCTTCTCGGCGCCGATGGCGAGAAAGCGCTTCTCTTCGATCAGGCGGAGCAGGCTCTTTTGGACGGAGAGATCGAGTTTGTCGATCTCGTCCAGAAACAAAGTGCCGCCCTTCGCGCGCTGGAGCGCCCCCACTCCCGAGTTGATGGCGCCGGTGAAGGCGCCCTTGCGCCAGCCGAAGAGCGTGGACACCTGGAGGTCCGGCGCGACGGCGCTCAGCGCGACGACCTCGAAGGGCTTCCCCGCGCGGCTCGAAGAATCATGGCACCAGCGCGCCAATCGGCTCTTGCCCGTGCCGGTGGTGCCGCGGAGCAGGATGGTCTCGTTGTGCCGGGCGAAGGTGCGGAGGGTCCGAAGGATGGGCGCCATGGCCTTGCCGACCACGGGAAAATCGTTGATCTGTGCCCCTTCGCGCTCGCTCTCCGGCGGGAGGGTCGCGATGTAAGGAGAGGCGAGGCTCACGACGTCCGTGAGCTCGCTGAGGCAGTCGAGCCACATGTAGGGTGTGTGGATCGCCCCCGCGCAGCGCACCTCGATGCAGATCTGCCCGAGCACGGAGGAGGTCACTCCGAGCACCGGCAAGACGAGGAGATGGGTCGTCTTGCGGGACCGCATCACCGTGAGCGTGCGATTACTGTCGAAATCGGCGAGGGACTCTTCGGGCTCGGGTTGCCGGGTGGCGCCGGGGAAGAGCCGCACGAAAACGCCTCTTTCCAGGTCTATTTCGAGCGGGGCGAGCCCCTGAGAAACGTATTTCCAAGCCGTGAGGGAGGAGAGCCAGGTCGAGTCGGCGAGAGCTTCGTCCGCGACGTCGGCCTCCTCGGCGTACGTCCCGAAGAAGAGCCCCTGATAGCCGCCGGAAGGGCGCAAATGAAGCGTCGCCCGCTGGACCACGTTGCGCCGGTAACGGGGCCTCGCCGCGGCGTCACAGATACGAAACAGGTGGTCGAGCAACACCTCCGCGGCTGATTCGAACGTCGTCGCGTCCCGCAGCGCGACGAGGAGCGACCTCAGCGACTGGGGCGGCGTGGACTCGAGCTTCGACGACACGCAAGAATCGTTGCTGCCCGCCTGTTTCGGGGTCAAGTCGATTCTCTCTAGGCGTCTTGTTGAGGGCTATTGTCGCGTGTTATGGTCAGTCTGATCGCTGCCTGAACGTTCAGCGCTAGGAGCGGAGACGATGAGCGAACCCGGGAACGGTTTGGCCGAGTGGAGTGAGGCCGACGAGGAGATCCGGCGAATGAAGGCCGAGATCGAGGCTCTCAAGGCGTTCGTCGAAGACAAGGAGCCGGACGTCGCGGCGAAGGCGAGACAACGTCGCGACGAGCTCCTCGCCGAGGTGAGTCAGAAGGAAGCGGCGCTCGCGCGTGAGCGCTCCGAGGTGCTGCGTCGAAAGCTCGAGCGCGAGGTGCTCGAGGACCAGTATCGATACTGGCGCAAGCTCGTGCTCGATTGTCGCGCCGCGGACACTCCGGACTTCGAGCACTTCACGCGCATGTTCGTGGAGGCGCTCGAGAACGAGTTCGCCGGTCGCGTGTTGCTCTGGTTCGCGGGCTTCCCGATCACCGGGCGGCTCGCGGGCACGGGGCGCGATCGGAACCGCGAGTTGTTGCTCACCACCACTCTCTACTTCCGCGCTCGCGACGAGGCGGCGTTCAAGGAAGTCGAGAGCTGGATCAACGCGAAGGACGACCCCAGGCATCCAGCCTGGTTCGACGACTGGCGTAAGGTCGCGTCACGCGACTGCTCGGGGAGCATCCTCTTCGAGGCGGGCGCGTGGAAGAACCAGGACGCGCCGAAGTCCGAGCCCTGGGAGCCGGTGGAGGGGGAACCCGACATCGAGCCGCAAGCGGACGATCTCTACATCGCCGCGGAGGACGGTCGAATGTACTTGATGCGCAGCGCGGACTACCGGCCTCAACCCCAGAAGCCGAAGCTCTCGTGGCGCGAGGTGCAGGCCAAGGAGACCACCGCGACGCGCCGTACGGCGGAGCTCGTATCGAACAGCCTCGGCAACATGACTCGAGTGGTCGAGACCCAGCTCGCGCACCGCATGATCGACGCGGGCGTGAGCCTCGCGGCCATCCCGTCCACGGGGCTGCCCACGCGCGGCAGCTATTGCTTCCTCGTCAACCTGGCTCCGTATCCCGCCAAGACGGCTTCGAGAAAGTGAGGGTGTGAGGATCATGACCAGCAAGCGTGAATCCGAAGCTTCGCCGGCGCCGCCAGAAGCAGAGAAGTCGGCGGGAGGCGCCGCAAAACGACAGGCCTCGGCCCGGTTCGACGGTTACGACTCGTTCGACTCGCTGTACGTGGTGTCGAAGCTCACGTTGAACGCCTGCGACGCGGACCGAAAGCAGGCCGCGGTCGACCTCTCCACGGCGGTCTACGAGCTCATCGCGAAGCGCCTCAAGTGGCACCCCGTGCTCACGATCTTCTCGGAGGAGAACGGCGAGATCAAGAGCGAGGCCGTCTGGAAGCTGCCGGAGCTCCTCGAGGGTGAAAGCTACTTGAACGGCATGAGCGTGATCTCGACGTGGGACGAGTATGCCGTCCTCGCCGACCTGATCCGCGAGTGGGACATGAACCTGGTTCGCTCGCCGAGCTTCTGCCCGGTGCGGATCGAAGCCCAGCGCCGTGATCGCCTCCCGGAGGAGGCTCCTTTCGTCGACCCCGAGCTCGGAGACGAAGTTCCGGGGCTGCTCGAGAAGCGGATCCAGTTCAAAGAGGACCTGGTCGTCGCCACGCGCGAAAATGACGAGACCTTGATCCGTTACATCCCGGTCGCGGCGTACAAGAAGAACGACGTGACCAACCGCTTCCGCTTCGTCGAAACCCTGGCCAAGAACGGCGTGACGATGGCCGAGGTGACGAAGGAGGACGCGCCGACCGCGGGCTCCGAGCACCCGTTCACCTTCATCAACCTCCGCGGTTTGCGCGAGAAGACCGAGTGGTCCTGAGCTAGCGCGCGCCCAGCACCGTCGCGGCCAAGACCACGATTTCGAAAAGCATGCAAGACGCCTCGCTCGACCCAAGCTCGGGGCTCACGAGGTCGGGCGAGGGCGCGGGCGATCCCACGCGTAAAGGGTTCACGGCGGGCACGCACCGCCTGATCCCGCCGGAGCTCACCGTAGAGCGCATCCTCGCTCGGCGGGCGATCTACGGAATCACCCGCGTCGCCGACGTCACCGGGCTCGACTCGATCGGCATCCCCGTCGTCGCCGTTTATCGCCCGAACGCGCGCTCTCTCGTGACCGCGCAGGGGAAGGGGATCACGCTCGCGGCGGCCAAGGCGTCAGGGCTGATGGAGGCGGTGGAGGCCTTTCACGCCGAACGCGTGAAGCTGCCGCTTCGCTACGCGAGCTATCGCGAGCTCAGCGCCGAGCAGCCGGTCGTCGATCCCTGGGCGCTCCCGCGCACGCGGGCGAGCCGCTTCCACGAGGACACGGAGCTCCTCTGGGTGAGCGCGTGGGACATGATGGGCGCCGAAGGGACCGAGACGGTGTTCGTGCCCTTCGAGTGTGTTCACACCAACTTCAGCTTGCCGCTTCCCGCGGGGACCGGCTGCTTCATGATGAGCTCGAACGGGCTCGCCTCCGGCAACCACCTGCTCGAGGCCATCAGCCACGGCATCTGCGAGGTCGTCGAGCGCCACTCGAGCGCGCTGTTTCACATAGAGGTGGCCTCCGGCGCCGCCGAGCGCCGGCGTATCGACCTCGAAAGCGTCGAGGACCCGCTGTGCCTCGAGCTCCTGGAGCGCTTCGAACGAGCGGGCATCGCGGTCGGCGCGTGGGACATCACGTCCGAGGTCGAGATCCCCTGCGTGATGGTCGAGATCGTCGACGCAGAGGACGACCCCGGGCGCCTGCTCTACGCGACTAGCGGGCTCGGGTGTCACCTGAGCCCGACCGTCGCGCTGTTGCGAGCGCTGACCGAGGCGGCCCAGTGCCGGCTCACGTACATCGCGGGCTCGCGGGACGACTCCGATCGCGACATCTACGAGCAGGCGCGCAACCGCTCGGTGATCGAGCGCGCGCGCCGCCGGCTGGTCGACACGCGCGGGGCGGTTCGATTCGAGTCGCTGCGGGATCGCTCGACCGCGACGCTCGAGGGTGACGTCAGCCTCGAGCTCACGGCTCTCGAACGCGCGGGCGTCGGGCAAGCGCTCGTCGTCGACCTCACCCAGCGCGAGCTCGGCGTACCCGTCGTGCGCGTGATCGTCCCGGGGCTCGAGGGCATCTTCGACGTCCCCGGCTATGTCCCCGGAGCGAGGGCTCGGCGAAAGCTCGCGGAGGCCGGGCGATGATCGTCGTCTTCGTCGGCCCGACGCTCGAGGCCGCGGTGGTGAAGCGCCTGCTGCCGGACGCAGTCATTTTGCCGCCGGTCGCCCAGGGCGATGTGCTGCGCGCCGTGGCGAACGGGGCGCGCGTGATCGGGATCGTGGACGGCTTCTTCGAGAGCGTCCCCGCGGTCTGGCACAAGGAGATCTTGTGGGCGATGAGCCAGGGCGTCCACGTGTACGGCGCCGCGAGCATGGGCGCCCTGCGCGCCGCGGAGCTCGCCGAGTTCGGCATGGTGGGCGTGGGCGAGATTTACGAGCGCTTCCGGCGCGGCGAGTACGAGCGCGACGACGAGGTGACCGTCGTTCACGGCGACGCCGCCTCGGGCTACCGAACCGTGTCGGTGGCACTGGTCGACATCCGCGCGACCCTCGAGCGCGCGGAGCGGGAAGGGATCATCGACGATGATCTTTCGCGCCGCTTGCTCTTGGACTCCGAGCGAACCTTCTATGCGGAGCGCAACTGGCACCGCCTCGCGCTCGCGGCCGAGCGGGAGTGTCCCCACGAGCGGCGCGAGCAGGTCACTTCCTGGCTGTTCCTGAACGCGGTCGCGCAGAAGAAGGCGGACGCGCGCGCCCTGATCGAGCGACTTTCGGAGGACCGGGCCGTGTGGGAGACGCCGAAGCGCGTCGACTATCATTTCGAGTACACCGAGTTCTTTCGGCTCGCTTCACGACGTGATGGGCGTTGGGGCGAGGGCGCAGGGCTCGATCGCAGCGAGGCGCTGCTGGACGAGCTCCGCCTGCAAGGCGTCGAGCGCTACGCGGCCGCAGCCCAGTCGGGCCACGAGCGAGCTCGTGCGCTCGAGCAGGCGATGGCTGACGGCTTCGAGGCCTCGGTCGAGCAAATCGAGGCAGTGTGGGCCGAGCTCATCGCGCGGCACGGGCTCGACAGCGCCGAGAAGCGGCAGGCCTGGTGCGGCGAACGCGGGCTCGAAGGTGAGGAGTTCGTGCGCTTCCTGCGCGAGGAGGCGGCCGTGACCTACGTGCGCCAGCACCGCGCCGACGCGGCGCCCCGGGCGGTCCTCGATCACCTTCGTCTCGAGGGCAGCTACCCCGAGCTCGCGCGCCGCGCTCGCGAGAAGCAGGCGCGAGCCCGTGAGGTCCCGAGCGAAGAACCGTCCGAAGCCGACGTGCTGCGCTGGTACTACGAGGAGCGGCAACGCGGCTCGGTCCCCGAGGATTTGGCCGAGCACGCCCGCCGGCTCGAGCTTCCGCATCGCGAAGTCTGGATCGAGATCCTACGTCGAGAGTATCGTCTCCACGCGCGGTCCACCGAGCGGGGCCCGCGCGCCGCCCGCTGAGGAGACATGCCCCCCGTCGAGAGTCGCTTCGGCCAGATAGGTCCCTACCAGCTCGAACGCGCGATCGCTCGCACCGCGCACGCGCTCCTCTACCAGGCGCGGGACGTGCGCACCGGTCAGGAAGCGGCGGTGAAGGTCGCGCTGCCTACCCTGGACCGCGCCGTGTTTCGGCAGGAGAAGTCGCTGCTCGCGCGGCTCAAACACCCGAACATCGTGTCCATCCTCGACAGCGGGACGGCCATGGGGGACGGCTCGCTCTGGTACGCGATGGAGTTCGTGCGCGGGGGGACGCTGTCGGAGTTTTCGAAATCCGGCGGACCCAAGCCGGCGCCTGGCGTGAAGCGCCGGGTCGACGGCGCGTATCTCGAGCGCGTCGAGTTCTTGACCGAGAAGATCTGCGGCGCGCTCGCTCACTTGCACATCCAGGGGCTGGTCCACGGCGACGTGAAGCCCGACAACGTGCTGATCCGCGAAGACGGCACGCCGGTGCTGATCGATTTCGGCGCCGCGACCGAGTTCGCCGCGACGGGCCGCGATCGCTTCAAGGTCGACGCGCACATCACCGGCACCGCCGCGTACATGGCGCCGGAGCAGATCCGGGGCGATTTCGTGGACGCGCGGGTCGATCTCTACGCGCTCGGCTGCGTCTTGTTCGAGCTCGTCTGCGGCCGGCCTCCCTTCGTCGGTTCGCGCCAGGAGTGCATCGCGCAACACCTCGGCAGCGCCGCGCCGTCGGTGCAGGAGTTCGCCGAGGGCGTGCCGGATCACCTCGCCGAGCTCATCGAGCGCCTGCTCCAGAAGCGCCCCAAACAGCGCGTCGGCTACGCCGACGACGTGGTGCCGCTCTTGCGCTCCTCGCAGGCGGAGGCGAGCCTCTCGGGTCTTCCGTACCTACATCGCAGCGATTTCTACGGCCAAGCCGAGGCCCTCGCCGTGGTGGAGCGAGCGTTCCAGAGCCTCGAGGACGCCCCCGCTCGCCTGATCTTGGTCTCCGGCGAGAGCGGCATGGGGAAGACCCGCTTTCTGCTCGAGGCCTCGCAGCTCGCGCAGCGGCAAGGCCTGAACCTGCTCACCGCCGAGTGCCGCGAGCTCCTCTCCTCGTCGGATCGCCCGAACGCGGCGGTGGACGCGGGCCCGCTGCACCCCTTCGAGCGAGTGCTCGAGGATTGGGCCGATCTCTCGATGCACCAGCTGTCGCACCCGGACGCGAGCGACCCGGTGGCGGCGCTCGCTCCGTTGTTTCCCGTCGTGGCGCAGGTCTTCGGCGTGAACGCGGACGGCGCGGAGACGTCGACGAACGAAGCGTTTCGTCTCCGGACGGCGATGCTCCACGTGCTGCGCCGCCTCCTCGCCCAGGGGCCGACGGTGCTCGCGATCGACGACCTGCACTGGGCCGATCCGCTGAGCCTCGGCGTGCTGCGCGAGCTGCTCGGAGACGCAGCGCTCTCCTTGCCCTTGGTTTGCGTCTGCACCGTGCGTCGCGAGCACCAGGAGCAGGTGCTCGCGAAGCTCGGTCACGAGGAGTCCGGGTCGTCTCCCCGCGTTCGCACCATCGAGCTCGAGCTCCTCTCGCGCGGTCAAACGGCGGAGGTAGTGAGCGACCTCCTGGGCGTCGAGGCGCCCGATCACACCATCGTGGACGCGGTGTTCCGCGTCTCGGAAGGTCAGCCCTTCATGGTGGGCGAGATCCTTCGCAGCGCGATCGCCAAGGACGTCGTGGTGCGCAATGAGTCGGGCGCCTGGGGCGTCAAGCGCACGAACGAAGAGGTGCTCCGCGCGCTCGAGCTCGAGATACCGCGCTCGCTCGAGAGCCTGATCGCTCAACGCTGCGCGGACTTGAGCCCGCTAGCGAACAGCGTGCTGCGCGTCGCGTCCGCGCTCGGGCGGGACTTTCGTCAAGACGTGGTGAGCCGCATCACGTCCGACCTCTCCGGGCACGATCAGACGGAGATCTTGCTAGGCCTCGAGGAGCTGGTTCGGCGACAGGTGCTGGTGAAGAGCGAATCGACGAAGTATCGCTTCGTTCACGATCGGCTGCGCGAGCTGCCCTACCTGGCGCTCACGGATACGGAGCGGCGGCGCATTCACCTGCACGCCGCGGCCACGCTCGAAGCGATGGGCGCGGGGGTCAATCCGCCCATGGAGGCCACGAGCGCGGGGCTCCATTGGTCGCGCGTGGGCGTGCACGATCGCGCCGCCGCTTGCTTCGGCCGCGCCGCGGACGCGGCGCGCGTCGCCTTCGCGCACGAGCAGGCGGGCGCAATGTATCAAGCCGCGCTGCGCGAGCTCGACGCCACGGAAGACCCGCCGGCGCCGCTCCGGAGCCGCTTGTGGGAGGGCCTCGGTGACGTGCAGCTGCGCGTGGGCGACAACGAGAACGCCGAGCACGCGTTCCGCGCAGCGATAGAAGCGTTCCCGGAGCAGAGCGTCTCGCGGCGCGCAGAGCTGATGCAGAAGGTGGCGCGCACGCTGCAAAATCGCTTCCTCGCGCAAGCCGCGCTCGAGACGCTGCGGGGTGCCGAGGCCGTGCTCGAGGGCGCGCCCGGTCACCGTGAGCTCTGCGCGAGCATCCACATCGATCGCGCGTGGATCCACTACTGGCACGGCGAGGTGGCCGAGATGGAGACCGCGCTCGCCAAGGTGCCGGAGAAGGTCGAGCAGACCTTCGGACCGGAGCTTCAGACGCGCTACTTCGAGGTGCTGACGCTCTCCGGCTTCCGCCGCGAGAAGTATCGCGTCAGCGCGCAGACGGTCGACGCGGCGCGGCGAGCGCTTTCGGCCGCGCGGCTCACGCGCGACTCGCAGGCGCTCATGACGTCGCAGTGGATGCTGGGTCTCGCCCTGCTGTTCGCGGGCGACCTACAGGGCGGGGAGGTCGCCTTGACCCAGGCCGCGGAGCTCGCCTCGAAGCGGGGAGACGCGAAGCACGAGCGCGGTGCGCGGGCGTACCTCGCGCTCGTGTACCGGCTGCGGGGTGACGTCCAGACCGTGCGCGACCGCTGTGAAGCCTTGCTCGCGACGGCTCCGAGCGGTCTGCTCGCGGTGTGGACGGCGCTCTCCGACGCGAACCTGGGTTGGACCAGCCTGCGGCTCGGCCAGTTCGAGGAGGCGCGTGCCCACCTCGACAAGGCCCGCGCGTTCTGGAGGTCGATGCCGTCTCCGTACCCCCTCCAGTGGACGGGGCTCTTGCCGTACCTCGAGCTTCAACTCCGCCAGGGGGAAGCCGAGTGGGTGGACACGGCGCGTCAACTCCTCGAAGAGGGGTTGCACCCGCTGCCCGACCCCATCGCGTCGGCGCTGAACGAGGCCCTGCGCTGCGAAGCCGCAAAAGATACGGAACTGGCGCTCGGGTGCGCCTGGAAGGCAGTCGACCTCTCGCGGAGCCGCGGGCTCGCCTGAGCGAGAACCCGCAAGCTTGCGTCTCCGGCTGACGCGGCTGCGTCGTCGGCTGACGCAAGGCATCGCTGCCATAGGCACTTTATTGGCAAAACCGCGCCAGAACGCCGCGGCACGCGAGTTGCAAATTGGTGCGCGGAGACCGTGATGACCATACCGCGCGACACCATGTACGTCCCGCCGGCAGCTTCTGATGAGATGGAGTTGCTCAGGCGGGTGATCTCTCAGGCGGTGGGGCGGCAGCCGATGCAGGACTTTCAGAGTCAGGTGCGGCGCACGATGCTCGAACAAGCCTTGATTCGAGCGAACGGTAACCTGTCACGTGCCGCGAAGATGCTCGGCATCACTCGCCAGGGGGTTCAGCAGATGGTGAGTCGCTACAAGCTCGACGGCTGGCTGCGGGAGCTACGACAGGCCGAAGTAACGACTCGTTGATCCGAGGTATCCGCTCGGAGGGAGGCGCGGGGGGCGCGGCGTAGGGGGGGCGCCGGCGGGGTTCTGGGTTCCGAACTTGGAACGAGGACGAAAATGCAGATTTCGATTGTGAATCTGACGAGGACGGAGTCGGACGAGAAGGTCGCGCGCGTGATTCGCGCGATCAACCGCCAGATCCGCGAGGACTTCGAACCGTATTGGAAGCGCAGCGCCACGCTGCGCCTGGCAGGCATCGGCGGTAATTCGAGCTCCGCGCGCTCGCAAGACGTGCGCGGTGACGCCGTCATCTACCTCTGGGGGGGCCTGGCGGACGTGCCCGACGCGCTCTCGCTCCACGCCGAGATCAACTTCGGGCTCTCGCACGGCTTCGTCTTCACGAAGATCTCCGAGAAGCTCGGGGAGGAGTGGAGCGTCACGCTCTCGCACGAAGCGCTCGAGCTCATCGGCGACGCGAACACCAACGTGCTCGCTGCCGGCCCCCACCCGGACGATCCCGCCAAGCTGGTGTTCCACTGGTACGAGCTCTGCGACGCGGTGCAGGACGAGTCGTACGAGATCGACGGCGTTCCGGTCTCGAACTTCGTGATGCCGCTCTACTTCGCGCTCGGCGAGCAGGCGGGCTCGAAGAACGACTTCTTGAGCACGCGCCACGGCGGCAAGACGCTGCGCTCCTTCGGAGTGAACCCGGGTTCGTACGTCGGCTTCTACGATCCGCGCTCGGGCAACGAGGAGACCTTCGCGATGCGCGGCGACGACCGAGCGCGCGAGCGCTTCGAGATCAAGCAGAGCATCGATCGGCGCCTCCTGCGCGCGCAGCGCCACAGCCGAGCCTCGGAGCGGTTGCGATCGCTCTCGGCCAAGGAGTGGTGCCTGCCATGAATCGAGATTTCCACGGGGTAACGCCGAGAGGACGAGCGTCATGATGCAAGGTTTGATGCTCGGCGAGAGCCGAGACGACGAGATCGTGTCGAGACCGAGAGCCACCACCCAGGCAGGAGCGGAGGTGGATTGGGGCTCTTTTTGGAAGCGCATCGCGGCCGGCAAGCTGCGCGTCGTCGAGAGCCTCTGCTCCGAGTCGCACTGCACGCTCGTGCTGGAGGAGATGCTCGACGCCGACGCGACTCCGCTCTCCGCGGCCGATACGCGCGTCCTGGAGCGCATCCTGGTGGGCGAGTCGCAGAAGGCGATCGCGCTCGACTGGCACAGCGCCACCTCGACCATCGCCACCAAGGCCATTCGCTGCTTCCGCTCCTTCGGCCTGGTCTGCAGCAGCAGCACCGTCCCGACGGCGCTCGTCATGCTCGTTCACGTGAGCCTCGGACGGGTCCCGTCGTTGAACGGCGAAGTCACCACGTCGCACGACGGGCGCATTTCCATCAGCATCCGGAGACCGGATCGCGATCTGGACGGGTTCTTCAGCGCCGCGGAACGGCAAATGATCGCGTTCTTGATCGAAGGCATCACGCAGCGCGAGATGGCGGAGCGCCGCAACACTTCGCCGCGGACGATCGCGAACCAGGTAGGCAGTGCCTACGTCAAGCTGCGCGTCTCGGGGCGCATCGCGATGATCGGCTTCTTGCTGGAAAAGGGGGCTCGCCTGCGCGATGTCCCGCGACATCGGCGGCCCAGCGGCACGCTCAAGCGTCCCCGCCTTCCCACGCCCGGTGGGCCGCTTCCCGTGCCCGGAGAGCGCGCGCGCCAAGCTCGCTGATCTCATAAAGTCGACGAGCGATCCCCACGTAGTCATCGGAGCTCTCGTCATCACGAGCCGTCACGAGACCCTTCCGAAGCAACCGTTCGAGCTGAACGTAAATTCCCGCGCGTTTGAGCTTCCCGCCGCTCGCCTTCACCAGCGCGAGGCCGTAAAGGGCGCCTCGCTCGGCGAGCAGTCGCAGGATCGTCGCCTCCGGGGTGCTCGGCCAGATCAGCTCCTCGTCGCTCATCGGGGCCGC
This sequence comes from Pseudomonadota bacterium, assembly GCA_023419055.1. Next base: position 30,774 of record JAEZYO010000413.1, read on the forward strand.
GCATGGTGCCGGAGACCGAATAGCTGATCAAACGATCAGTGATCTGCCCGGTAAGACCCAACGAATTCCAGCAGTTATGAACACTTTTTGCGTCGCGGAGCAGGTCGATCGAAGGGGCAGCTCGTGACATCCCATCCCCTTCCGACGCGATCCGTTCACGAGCTCATCGCCCTCGTCCGCTCCCTGTACTTCGCCTGGTCGGAGGACGGCGTCGCCGCCGAACGGCTCGACGCCCTGGTCGAAATCGGCCGAGATCTGCGCGCCGCTCTCGAGCTCGCCGAGCGCACCCTCCCCGGCTCTTCCGGCCATCGAGCCGCGTGGGACCGCGCCGAGCGCTCCACCGCGCGACTGTGTGAAATGATCGACCTTCCGGAGCGCGGACCTGCGCTCTTCCGCGAAGCGGCAGGCCGGCGCTTCAGCGCGGAAAAGTAGCGGCTTTTTCGCGCATTGCGGCCGGGGCGGCCACCGGCTCTAGGTGACCTCTCCGGAGCATCCATGCGCTACAAGCTACTCGGCAAAACTGGGCTCTACGTCTCCGAGCTTTGCCTCGGAACCATGACCTTCGGCGGGAAGGGGATCTGGCAGGCCATCGGGACGCTGGGCTCGAAGGAGGCCGAGACGCTCGTGGGCACCGCGCTCGACGGAGGCGTGAACTTCATCGACACCGCGGACGTGTACTCCGAGGGTGAATCCGAGCGCCTCCTGGGCGCGGCGCTCGCGTCGCTCGGGCGATCGCGTGACCAGATCGTCGTCGCGACGAAGGTCCGCGGGCGCTCCGGAAAGGGCGTGAACCAGGTCGGCCTCTCCCGCGCGCACATCCTCTCGAGCATCGACGCGAGCCTGTCGCGCCTGCGACTCGAGCACGTGGACCTCTACCAAATCCACGGCTTCGATCCCGTGACGCCGATCGAAGAGACGGTGCGCGCGCTCGACGACGTCGTGCGTTCGGGTAAGGCGCGGTACGTCGGGTTCAGTAACCTCGCGGCGTGGCAAGCCATGAAGGCGATAGGCTTCGCCGAGGCGAACGGACTTGCCCGCTTCCAGAGCGCGCAGATGTACTACTCGATCGCGGGGCGCGACAT
>JAEZYO010000452.1 GCA_023419055.1 Pseudomonadota bacterium
GCTCGGCGCCGTCGAGTCGCTCTCGCGGAAGCTCAGCGCGGCCGTATCGAACGAACGAAGCGTGTTCCGGGTGCACCAGGGGCAGAGCCACCCGATCGCGAACTTCGTCGCGCCGCCTTCACTGAGCACGGCGTTGGCCGGAGCGGGAAGGAAGCGATTGCGCCGCGGGTCCCGGGCCGCGCCGCGGAGCACCACGCGGTTCTCATCGACTTCCGCCGTGAGGGTCGCCTGGCATTCACAGCGGGTTCGGCAGAGGGCCGTCTTCATGGCCGGACTCTTACCGAAGACCAGGGTCGGAGGTCAACTGGTGCTGCGGAGCCCTTCCCAGGGAGGGGATCACGAGCTATGGTGACCTTCCTTCGCGGGACTAGCTCAGTTGGTAGAGCACGAGCTTCCCAAGCTCGGGGTCGCGAGTTCGAGCCTCGTGTCCCGCTCCAGGAAAGACGCCGGATCGAGAGATCCGGCGTTTTGCGTTTGTCCCTGGAACCCGGGTGCCCCCGGGGGAAGGTGAAGTCCGGGTCGGGTTAGGGGACGGGGCGAAGTCAGGAACGGCTCGGGCCGAGCCGTTGATGTCACCCGCTCGGGTGCTGTATGTCTGATGGAATGGTCGGGTTGGTGGTGGTCGAATTCAGGGCGAGCCTTCGCCTGGTGGGCTCGTTTCTGCGAAGCGGCGTTCTGCTGGCGCTGGGCACGTTGAGTTGCGTGGCGTCCGAGCAGAGTGACGTCCCGGTGCTTCCGGCGTCCTCGATTGAAGGCCGCGGCGCCGAGCACTCGGAGGCGCGAGCAACGGGGGCTGGCGCTGGCGCTGGTCCTTCGTTCGATGTGAACGCGGTCATCGAGCGCGCTCGCCTGGCGTATCGGCCCCTGGGGGACGGCTTCAGAGGAGGGTATCGCACCTACGGGGTTGCCGTTGCGGACGGGCGAGTGAGGCTGACCCCGTACCATCGGCCCGCGCCCGCGGCGGGCTCGACCTCGGCCAGCGACAGGCCCGGTTCGAATGATCTCCGAGAGGGTAGCCCGCTCACGCTCGAGACGGTGAGCGTGGGACGCGGTGAGAGCGAGCCTCTGGCGATTCCCGAAGCAGAGGTCGGGCAGGAGGGCGAGCTCTTGCTGGTGCGCGACGCTTTCACCGAAGAGCTTCGCAACCGCTCGGACGGTGTGGAACAAAGCTGGCACTTCTCGAACCCGCCGCGTGGCGATGGCGACCTCGTCGTGCGCGTTCAGGTCGAGGGGCAAACCCTGCGCGCCACGAGCCCTGCCGGTCTGCATTTCGTCGGCGCCCAACACGGGCTTGGCTTCAGCTACAGCCACGCAAAATGGGTGGATGCATCGGGCGTGACGGTCTCGGTGCCGGTGACCTTCGTCGGCGGTGCGATCGAGATGCGCGTTCCCGACGAGGTCATCGAACACTCCGCTTTCCCGGCAATGTTGGACCCGACGGTGGGTCCAGAGATCGACGTGGCGGCTCCGACGTTCGTGTACACGAGCGGCATGGGGGCCTCCTTCGCCTTCGATGGCACGAATTACCTCGCCGTCTGGCACGACATCCGCAACGGCAACGACTACGACATCCAAGCGGCACGGATTTCGGCGACCGGTTCGCTGCTCGAAATGAGCGGAATTGGCGTCTCGGAAGCGCCGGGCGATCAGGAGACCCCGAAGGTCCTCTTCGATGGCTCCCAGTACTTCGTCACCTGGATGGACGAGCGAGCAGGCGGCTCGGGCAGTCCCGACATCTATGGTTCACGCGTCTCGACTGCCGGAACGGTGCTCGATCCCGAAGGGATCTCCATTGTCGCGGCTGCCGGTGCGCAGTTCGATCCCGCTGTTGCGTTCGACGGCACGAACTACCTGGTCTCGTGGAGCGATCGACGCGCGACATCATCGGACATTTATGCCGGGCGAGTTTCGCAAAGCGGCACTCCACTCGACGGAACGGGGTTCATCGTCACGGCCGCGGCCGCAGACCAGTTCTCGCCTGCGATGGGGTTCGATGGCGTCAACTACCTGGTCGTGTGGGAGGACTCTCGCAATGAAGCCACGACCGGAAAGGACATTTACGGCGCTCGCGTCGCGCCGAGCGGCACGGTTCTGGACATTGGCTCTTTCCCCATTTCATCGGCGACCGGCAATCAAGAGGACGTGGCCATCGCCTTCGACGGCACGAACCACCTCGTGACTTGGACCGATTGGCGTGGCGGGGCGATGCAGGTCTACGCGAGTCGCGTCAGTCCCGCGGGGGCCGCGCTGGATGCGAGTGGCCTCCTGATCTCGGGAACGAAGAGCAGCTTCGGTCCAGCGGTCGCCTTCGATGGCACGAACTACCTCGTCGTCTTCACCTCCTTCACGGACTGGTACTACGAGGAGGACCTCTACGGAGCGCGTGTCAGCCCGAACGGATCGCTCGTGGATACCGCTCCGCTCGCCATCCTCTCGCTCGCCGACAGCGACTACGCTGCCGCGCTCCTCTTCGACGGCACGAACTATCTTGCGGGCTGGAACGGCCCGGACGGTGTTCCCCGGGCCAGTCGGCTCACCACGGCCGGCAAACGCCTCGACGGATTCGGGGTCGCCATCACGCGAATCGCGAACACCCAGAAGGACGCCGCGTTGGCATTCGATGGCACGAACTATCTCTTGACGTGGGTCAACCGCAATTACCCCGGGGGCACCGACGAGATCCTGTTCGTGCGCGTGACAGCCGACGGTACGGTGCTCAACCCGAACGCGTCGTCGATCGGCTCCTCAGGATGGTCCCAGAACCCAGCAGTCGCGTTCGGAGGGACCTCCTACTTCGTCGTGTGGCGGCATGATTCCACCGAGATTCGTGGACAGCTCGTTTCCTCGTCTGGGGGCCGCACTGGGCTGCCATTTTCCGTCGCTTCCAGCACGAACGAGCGAGACCACCCGTCGCTCGCGTTCGACGGCACTCAATACCTCGTCACCTGGCAAGAAAAGCGCCCCACTACGGGTTGGGACATCTATGGCCGGCGGGTGACGGCGAACGGGAACCGCAACGGCTCCGCGTTCGCCATTTCGACGGCGACGGGCGCGGAGCTCGCACCCGCAGCGGCCTTCGACGGCACGAACTTCGCCGTTGCCTGGCAGGACTCGCGCGGCACGGACAACGACATCTACGCTGCACGCGTTTCGTCGGCAGCGTCAGTGCTGGATCCGACCGGGATCGCGGTGGGTAGCGCGAACGGTGAGCAGCTCCGTCCGACCATTGCCTCGAACGGATCGGGATCGCTCATCGTGTGGGAAGATCACCGCGGGCCCGATTCGGACATTTACGCTGCGCGCCTGGATGGCAACGGCGCGCTGCTCGACGCGACCAGCTTACTGCTCTCGGGAGCGTCAGGTCAGCAACGAGCCCCTGCGGCGACCTTCGCCGGGCTGAACTATCTGGTCGCGTGGGAGGATCGGCGCGGCACCGACTCGGCGATCTACGCGACCCGAGTCAGTCCAGCCGACGGGAGCGCGCTCGAGCCTTCTGGTCTGCTCGTCGCGGACGACGCCGACGACGAGCGCAGCGTTGCCCTGAGCGCCGGGAAGAACCTCCAGTCGATGGCGGTGTACACGTCCGAGCTGGGGCGCGCAGCCCAAGTCCATGCACGCCTCGTGCGACCCGAGTGCGACATCATCTCCGCCACCGACACGACGTGTGACGGAGTGGACGACGACTGCAACGGCAGCGAGGACGACGGTTACGTCCCGGTGCAGACATCGTGCGGCGTCGGCCCTTGTTCGGCGACGGGCGTCACGAGCTGCGTCGACGGGCAAACGCAGGATAGCTGCGTCGTCGACGACACGAATTCGGATGGCGATGATCTTCCCGATTGTGAGGACAGCTGCCCCGAACAGTATGGTGAGGCGACCGACGGTTGTCCCCAAACTACTGGGACCGGAGGGACGGGCTCCGGTGGAGGGAACGCGGGCGGCGCGGATGGTTCAGCCGGCGCGCCGGGCTCGGGTGGCGAGAGCGGAGCGAGCGCCGAAGGCGGTGAAGGCGGCGCAAGTAGCGAGGGTGGCGCGCCAGGCTCGGGTGGCGAGAGCGGCGCCAGTGGCGAGAGCGGCGCCAGTGGCGAAAGCGGCGCCGGTGGCGAAAGCGGCGAAGGCGGCGAAGGCGCGGGAGGAAAGGGAGGTTCCGCCGGTTCGAACGCCGGAGGAACGTCCGGGAGCGGAGCGTCCACTGGCGCGGGCGGTACTACGGGCGGGAAAGGCGGTGCCGTTTCAGCAGGCGGAGCATCAGCCGGAGCGTCGAACCCGTCAGAAGGCGGTTCCTATGCTGGTGAGCCGAGCTCGAACGGAGGGACCACATCCGGAGGGACCACATCCGGTGGTTCGAGCGCCGGCGGGAATCAGGAAGCGGAAGGTGAGGAGAGCAGCTGCGCGTGCCGCGCCGTCGGGAGGCACGACGCGCCACAGCGCGCCGCACTCGCGAGCCTTCTCCTTGTCGCCGCGGCGTGGCGCCGGCGCCGCCGCAAAGCCGCAAGCCGGTGACGTGCGGCAGCACCTTCGCGACGACCTTTGATGATTGCTCCCCGAGTGACTCGCCTCGAAACCGAGTGATTCGGCTCACCTCACGAGTCTCCAGCGCGAAATTCTTGGTGAAGGTTCGGAGGCGCCTCCGGCTCTAAATGCTTTGAAGACCCTGGGGGCCTTCGTGAACGCGAAAACGCGTTGTTCCGAATCTGAAGGAGGAATGCCTTGAATACCCATCGAACCAGGCCGTACCGACGGCTGAGGGCAGCTGCCGTGGCCTGTCTGTCTGCTTTCGTTCTCGTCGTGACCGTCGGCTGCGGAGCCGCGGATGAGACTGATTCACCGGACCCCGCTTTCGACGAGGCTCAAGTCGAGGAGGCGCTCGGTTCGTGCTCGACGAAGCTCACGAACGGGAACCATTCCGGCGTCGGCAAGTGCACCGGATACATGAATACCGGCACCTTTCGCGTCACCGCCGTTTGCTGCCCCTATTGCAACACCACGTCTTACGGCAATTGGGCCTACTTGGCGGGCGGTACGTCGACCGTGAACTGCGGGAGCACGTACGCGACGACCTTGAAGATCCAATACGGCCCCAACTCAGGATGAGTAGGGCGACCAGGGGTCCGCGTCCTGACTCGGGGCGCGGACCCGCTGTCCCAGGGTTCCCCTCAGTTGCAGGTCCAGGAGCGGTCCTGGGGCGGCCCCATGCACTCGCAGGTGACCTCGTCGTAGTCGCAGCCGCCGGGGATCATGACGTCGCACTCGGCGTCATCCTCGGGCTGCATGTCGGGACACTCGTCACCTGGTCCAGGGCCAGGGCCAGGACCGGCACCGGCGGCACCCATGTCAGGCATGCAGGTCCAGCCGAGCTCTTCGTTGCCCGCGCCGCCGTTACCCGGGCCTGGGCCGGGCGGGCCCCCCTGAGTACAGGTGCAAAGAAGGCCTTCATAGCTGCACTCCAGGTCTTCGGTCGTGCAGTCGGAGTCCATGGGCGGCGCGTCGGCGGGACACCCTGCTGGGTTGACGCCGGTCCCCCCCGTGCCCGCAGGCGCGCCGCCCTCTCCGACGGGTGAGCCACCTGATCCCGTGCCGCTCGTGCCGGCCGTGCCTCCCTTGCCGGAGCCCGTGCCTCCGGTAGTGCCGCCGTTGCCGCTCGCGGAGGACCCGCCGCTGCCGGCCGTGCCTCCCTTGCCGGAGCTGGTGCCGCCGGTGGCGCCGCCGTCGTCCCCGTCGTCATCCCCGCAGGCGGTCGATACGGCGAGGCCGCCGGTGAGGAGCAGAACGATACCTAGTTTGAAGTGGCTCATCTGCCGAACCAGTCGCGTCAGGGGACGCTGACGGCTCGACATTCTGCACGCGCGCGCGCACTTTCAACGCGCCGGCAAGAATCCAGCACGCGCTCACGATGTTTCAAGAGGCTGGCGGGCGCTCACTCGTCGTCATCGCCTTTATCGTCGTCGTCGTCATGGTCATGCTCATCCGGCTTGCGGCGCCGGTAGGCGCGGGTTCGGCGGGTGATCTCCTTGGCGGCTGCGTTGCCGAGCGCTCGTACGAAGTCCGAGTGTTCGCCGACCAGGTTCCGCTTCTCCCCGGGATCCTCTTCGAGATCGAAGAGCGAAATGGCGTCACCCCTCTTCGAATACTTGAACTTGCCGTAGATCGCTCCAGACCACCCGGTCTTGTCGCGCAACACGATCACGCGCTCGCGCATCGCGTCCGCTGCGTCGCGATCGCCCGAGAGCAGCGGCAAGAGCGAGACGCCGTCGTAGCTCGAAGGGGGGGCGATGCCCGCCCAGTCGAGCACGCTCGCCGAAAGATCGAGCGGCACGTCCACGGGCGCGTCTTCGACTCGCGGGAGCAGGCCGGGAGCCACGATGATCAGGGGGACGTGCACCAGACCGTTCGAGATGTCTCGCGTCCCGCTGTTCTCCTTCGTGCCGTGGTCGGAGCAGATCACCCAGATGGTCGGGCGATCCCCGGACGCACGCTCGGTCATCAAGCGCTCGAGGTGGGGCAGCCACAGATCGCTGCCCGCGATCGCGCTGTCGTACTGGTCCATCCGCTCCTCGCCGAAGCGAAAGTCCGGGTGTGGCACGTACTCGCGTCCCATCAAGTGCGTCCCGAGCAGGTGCAGCCAGACGAGGGCAGGTTCGTCCTTCGCTCGCGCCTGGTCGAGATGAGCGGCGATGACCTTGAACCGCTCCTCCATGGGCTCTTCCATGTGCTTGATGTTGTCCGTGCGCGTGATGGTCGTATCGAAGGCGTATGCCGAAGGATCGAAGCGGCTCTGCGACGAGTGCTCGAACCACGACTTGACCAGGATGTGGTACCCGCGTTGATTGAGGAGCCGCGTCATCGCGTTCTCCACGAACTCGGGCGGCGCGTTGTGACTGCGGAAGGGCGGCACGAACCTGCCGAGGAGAAGCGCCGAGTTGAAGTTCTGCGTGGCGGGGAAGTGCGAGTACGCGCGCGTGAAGCGCACCCCGCGCTCGGCGAAGCGATCGATGTTGGGGGTGGTCGGATGCTTCTTGTAGCCGTAGACGCCCACGTGATCGGTTCGGAGGCCGTCGATCGAGAAGATCACGATGTTGGGCGCTCGAGCCTTGGCTCGGCGCTCACGCGCGGCCTTCGCCGCGTCGCTCTCGACGTTCGGTCGAAACGGGCCGATCTTCTCCAGGCTCACCTCCTCGACCGGCGCGAGCATCGTCACGCGCGCCGTCACGTAGCGCGAGGATCCGGTCTCGCCCCAGATCAGCCAGGCATAGTCGTTCGCGCGAGCGAGGAAGAACGCCGAGCCGATACACCAAACGGAGCTCGCGGTAGCGATCGACGCCTTGGCTCGCAGCGTTGCCAGCCTGAGCCTTCCGCTCGCCTGCATCACGTGCTGCGCGGCCAGGGTCGCGAGCAAGAGCGACCACCCGGCGAGGAACGAGTGGATCGGCGCGTATTCGTTGGGCAGGAAGGTGACGTTGATTTGGAGCAGGGTGAGCGCCGAAAGGGCGAGCCCCGCCGCGATCCAGAGCGGCCTCTTGGATCGCTCGACGCGGAGATGGATGAAGACCCCGAGGGCGAACGAGAGAGCCAAGAGCACCGTCAAAACGACGATGGCGGGCTGACGGAACGCCAAGGTCCGAGCTTGAGGCCCGGAGAACGTATAAGCGGCGAGCCAGCCCGTGTACGGCGCGGCGAGAGCGAGCGCTCCACCCATGAGCGCGATGTCGGGCCGCCGGAGCTTCCCGTCGAGGGCACGCCTGAGCGCGCTGACGAGCCACCACGCGAGCGAAACAGCGAATGTGTACGGTAGGAAGTTGCCGAGCTCGACGCCCAGCATGAAAAGAATTTGTTTGCCGTCCCGGAACGCCTCGCGCTCGTTGGCGACGAGAACCAACCACTCCAACGTTCCGACGATAAGGGTCCCCAAAAGCCAAGTCTCGATGACGCAATTTGACCCAGCCACGGGTCGAGGCGCGTTCGAGTCGCGCGAGGCCATGCCACTCATGCGGCGATTCTAGCTACAATCCGGCGTGGTCAAGGCGCTTCGGTGACGACGCCGTGAAACAAGTCAGTCCCGACCGGTTGGCCTGTTGTTGCGATCCGCCGCTTCTGCGGGATGGGCCGGCCCTCCTGCCGACGGCACCCAAGCTCCGGGCTCGAGGCGGGTCTGCTGGGGTGCAAAGGCGCTGGGCCCATGGCCGACGAGTACTCGAGTCCGCTTACGGAAGGTCCATCTCGTCAGGGAGAGGACCTCGAAATGCTTGCCGGGCGACTGGCGGCAGCTCGCTGCGCCCTTTGTAACGCTGGAGGGTTCATCGTCGAGGTCGCCTCGGACTCGAGGAGCGTGACCAGGGGGCTCGTGCGGGTGGGCGGGGGCCACATCTGTCCGGACTGCGCGCGCGAGGCGAGCGCTCGGTACGCCCGCATGGTGCGGCGCATCGCGAACCCGGGCGAGTGAGCTCCCCGTAGCGACGCGTCACCCCGCCGGACTACTTCACGATGACCGGTGGGATCTGAAACTCGTCCCAGGCGGGAGTGAGGTTGGTCGTGTCCGTGGTTTGATTCCACACGTACACGGCGGGGTGGTCACTCACGATCTGCCCGTTTTCGACGACGATACCGGCGATGTAGAGCTGCGAAGCGCGAGTGTCGGCGGGGCTGTAGTTGTCCCGCTCGAGCACGAACTGCTCCGGGTACGCGCGGGCCGACGAGAAGATGAGCCAGTAGTAGCTCTTACCGTTCGCGCTGCCGACGCTCGGCGACCATTTCGGCCAGCTGTTGATGATCCCGGGGCTCACCTGTCCGCTGCACGCGGGTGGGTCATTGGCCGCGAGGCGGCGGGCCATGCCGCCCTCTGCGGGAACCACGTAAATCTCGCCGTCCGGCCGGTAGTAGACCTGTCCGGTCGTCGACTGGGCGCGAGTGAACGCCACGAAGTCGTCGTCGGCGGAGTAGTCGGGGTAGTACTCGAGCGCCGTGGGATCGGCCGCGCCCATGAGCGGTGTCGCGTCTCCGCCAGCGCGGTCGTTGTACGGCACGGTGTAGATGTCGGCCTGGATGGGCGTGCTCGGGGTTCCGCCCGCGTGCCCGTCTGCGGTCAAGCTGGTCGACGTGTAAGCGATGGTCGTGCCGTCGTGAGAAAAGTCCGGATTCACGGCCGCGCGAGGGTCGCCGTTTCGAGCGATGAACCCGAACGCGGTGCCCTGGAGCTCCTGCATCCGCGTCGAGAGCGAGTTGATGTCCGGGGCCGGGCGCGGGGGCACCATCGCCGGCGAGCTGAGGTCCATCCAGACGAGCCGATCCTGGTTCGTCTTGTTGTACGAGGTGCCGCTCCAGCCGACGCCCATGCTGTTGCCGAAGGACGTCACCATGATGCGATCACCGTCGGACCAGTGCGCCCTCGAGAAGGTAGGCGCGCCGAGCCACGGCTGCTGAGCCATGAGGGCGCCCGCCTCGCTGATCCCGCTCGGACGCTGCCCGAGCGTCTCTTCCTGTACGGAGGCGAACACGATGTTCCAGGGCCACGCATCGGCGAAGGCGACGGCGCTGCCGTCGGGCGTCGAGGTGTGGCACCCGACACAACGAGCCTGCCCCTCGGGATAGGTGACCGTGCCGAACTTCTCCGACTCGACCGTCTTCGCTGGCTTGGGGCTTCCGTTCTCTTGGAGCACCGGGGACTCGGCGACCTGATCGACCTTGAGCGCGTCGACCGTCCCCTCTTCACCGACGCTGAAGCCGACGAGCCAGCTTTTGCCGCCGGATTCATAGGGACCGTTGGCGGCCCAATAGACCATCGCGCCGCCGGCGTAGACCGGCGCTACCGTAAACTTGCCCGTGGTGATCGACGGCTGACCGGGCTTCGACGAATCGATCCCGCGCACGGTGACGGTGACCGGCTCGTCGAAGGCGTTCTTCGCGAGGCCTTTCCACATGTCTCGCGGCATCGTCCAGAGCTTGTTCTTCGTGTAGACGACGAGATCGTGCTTCTCGCGATCCGCGTGCACCCGGATCTCGAACAGATCTTCGTATCCGCTCGACGCGAAGCGGAAGCGAGGACGGATCCAGTTCGCGGGAAAGAGCGCTCCGTCTTGAGGCTCGAGCAAGCAGAGCGTGTTCGCGCCGGAATCGCTGCCCTCGGCGAAGAGCGCAGGCGCGCTCTCGGGCGCGTCGTCGAACACCGGTGCTTCTGGGAAATCGGTGCACTGCCCGATCTCGCACGTCCGCATCAGCGGAGGGAGCGACGAGGCGGTTCC
>JAEZYO010000524.1 GCA_023419055.1 Pseudomonadota bacterium
CCCTTGGAGCTCAGGCTGGCCGGCTTCGAGGGAGACGGCTTCGCTGCGTTCGCGCTCGGAAGCGGCAGCTTTCGCGACCCCACCGAACGTCGCGGCGCGCCACCGGAGCTTCGATCCGGCGACGCTCTGCTCATCGTCGATAGCGGCTCCCCTCCTCTCTCGGCGCTGCTCACCTCCGTCGAGCTCACCGAAGGCACGACCAGGAAGGTCTCGATTCGCTTCGATCGAGCGGGCGAGGAGCTCTGGTCCGCCCTGTACCGTGCCGGCCGCCCGATTCAGTATTCGTACACGAAGAGCGCGCTTTCGCTCTATCACGTCCAGAACGTCTACGCGGGGCGTGCCTTCGCTTTCGAGCTGCCCTCGGCGGGGCACGCGTTCGACGGCGCGATGCTGCTCGCGCTCCGGCGTCGCGGTGTCTCGCTCGCGAGCCTGACACACGCCGCAGGGATTTCGTCCACGGGTAACCCCGAGCTCGACGCGAGGCTCCCCTTGCCCGAGCGCTACCACCTACCATTTTCCACGGTTCGTTCGGTCGAGGCGACCCGGAAGCGCGGCGGTCGAGTCATCGCCGTGGGCACGAGCGTCGTGCGCGCCCTCGAGGCGGCCGCGGCGACCGGAGCTCTCACGCCCGGTGAAGGCGAAGCGCGCCTCGTGATCGACGCTTCGTACCGACCGCGTGTCGTCGACGCGGTGCTCTCGGGGATTCACTCCCCGGGCGGCAGCCATTTCGCGCTGCTCTCGGCTTTCGCGCCCGAGGACCTGCTCGGGAGGGCGTCGCGCGAGGCCGCGCGACTCGGATACCTGGAGCACGAGTTCGGCGATCTTTGTCTCTTGGAACGCGCGGTCGACGCGCGAGCGCTCGGGGACTCGGCATGAAGGGCGGCGCCGTGTAAGCTCGACCCATGTCGCTCGAGCGCCTGCGCGAAATCATGCTGCGCTTCCGCGAACGTGTGGCGGAGGGTCCGGAGCCGGGAGAAAAGCCGTGGACGCTAGCGCCGGAGCTCGGCCGCGATCTCGTCGAGTCGATGCTGCTCGCGCGCCACCTCGACCTCGCGGCGCACGAGCTCCGCGCCAAGGGTCACGGGCACTACACGATCTGTAGCACCGGGCACGAGAGCAACGTCGTGCTCGGCCGGCTCACGCGCCTCACGGATCCGGCGCTGCTCCACTACCGGAGCGCAGCGCTCGTCGTAGAGCGCGCCAGGAAGTATCAGCAGCGCGACATCGTCCAGGACATCGCGCTCTCGCTCGTGGCGTCCTCCGAAGAGCCAACGAGCGGAGGGCGACACAAGGTCTTCGGCAGTCGCCCGCTCGGCATCGTCCCTCAAACCAGCACCATCGCTTCTCACTTGCCTCGCGCGGTGGGGCTCGCGCTGGCGCTCGACCTGCGTCCGCGCCTCGGGCAGAGGCGCACGCTCCCGGAAGACGCCATCGTGATGGCAAGCTTCGGCGACGCGAGCGTGAACCACAGCACGGCGCTCGGAGCCTTCAACGCCGCTGGGTGGACGGCGCACCAGAACTTGCCGCTCTCGGTGCTCTTCGTGTGCGAAGACAACGGGCTCGGCATCAGCGTGCGATCCCCACCTGGCTGGGTGCGGGAACGGTTGGAGAGCTTGCCTCACCTCCGCTACTTCTCCGCCGAAGGGAGCGATCTCGAGCAAAGCTACATGCAGGCGAGCGCCGCCATTGCCCATGTGCGCGCGACACGGCGCCCCGCGGTGCTGCACCTCACGACCCAGCGCCTGCTCGGCCACGCCGGCAGCGACGTCGACACGACGTACCGCTCATCGAAGGAGATCGAAGCGGCGCTCGAGCGCGATCCGCTGCTCGCGCACGCGCTCGCGCTCCTCGCATCGGGCGCGCTCTCTTCGAGGCAGCTCCTCGACCTCGATCAATCCGTCGGGTCGCGGGTAGAACGAGCAGCCGAGTACGCCGTGACGAGACCGAAGCTTGCCACGCGCGCCGAAGTGATGAGCACCGTCGCGCTCCCGCTCGCGCCGCACGCGCCCGCCAGTAAACCGCGAGCCACGGGAGCCGCCATGACTCTGGCGCAGGGCATCAATCACGCTCTCACGACCGTGCTCGACGGGCGGCCCGAGGCGATCTTGTTCGGCGAGGACGTCGCCAAGAAGGGCGGAGTCTACGGCGTCACCAAGGGTTTGTTCGAGCGCTTCGGCCCCTCTCGCGTCTTCAACACGTTGCTCGACGAGCAGACCATTCTTGGCCTCGCGCTCGGCACGGCGACGCTGGGTCTCCTTCCGATCCCGGAGATCCAGTACCTCGCCTACGTGCACAACGCCGAGGATCAGCTGCGGGGCGAGGCGGCGACGATGCGCTTCTTCAGCTCCGGCGCCTTCGACAACCCGATGATCGTGCGCATCGCCGGGCTCGCGTACCAGAAGGGCTTCGGCGGGCATTTTCACAACGACCACTCCCTGGCTGCGCTCCGTGACCTACCGGGCGTCGTTCTGGGCGTGCCTGCGCGCGCGGGTGACGCGAGCGCGATGCTGCGCGCGGCCGAGCGCCTCGCGGTCGAGCGGAGGCGCGTGGTCGTTTTGGTCGAACCGATCGCGCTCTATCACCGGCGTGACCTCTACTCGGAAGGTGACGCAGGCTGGCTCGAGCCCGTGAGCGACGTGCCTTCGGATCTCGGACCCAGGGTCTACCGCGAGAGCTCGCGCGATCTCCTGATCGTGACCTACGGCAACGGCGTCTTTCTCTCGCTGCGCGCCGCGCGGCGCCTGGAAGAGCTCGGCGTCGGCACGAGGGTGCTCGATCTACGCTGGCTCGCGCCTCTGCCCACTGCGGAGGTCCTGGTCCAGGCGCAGGAGATCGGGCACGTGCTCGTGGTGGACGAGTGCCGGCGCTCCGGTAACGTCGGGGAGGCCGTCGTGAGCGACCTCGCCCTGTCGGGCTACCGAGGAGGGATCGCGCGCGTGGCGGCGCCGGACAGCTTCGTCCCGCTCGGGGACGCCGCCGAGCTCGTGCTCGTGAGCGAGGACGAAATCGTCCAGGCCGCGCTCGATCTCACTCGCACTTGACGCCCGTGAGCGGCGCCATCTTCCTGTAGGTTTCGAGCGCCTGCACGCAGGCCGCGTTGTTCGGCACGTTCTTCAACGCCTCGCAGCCCTTGATCGCTTCCGGGCCGCCGCCCGTCTTCGTCACCATCGCCTCGCAGCAGGCGGCAGCCTTCGCGCACTCTCCGCCAGCGGAGACCGCGCCCCCGCCGGGGACCGCGCCGTCACCGGGGACTGCGCCGCTACCGGCGCTGCCCTTCGAGGCTTCCTCGAGCTTCGACGAGAACTCCTCGGCTGCGGAGCGAGCCATGAAGAACGCGACTGCAGCGCCGATGCCGCTCAGAAGGAGCAGACCTCCGCAACCGAGCGCCACGAAGAGCCCGACGTTGCTCTTCTTCTTCGGCGCCGGCGCTTGACCTGGAGCTGGATAGCCCGGGCCACCGTAACCGCCGGGAGCGCCCGGCGTGAAACCGCCGGGAGGTTGCCCGGGTGGACCACCTCCGTAACCACCAGGAGGCGGGCCCCACCCTCCGGGAGGAGGAGCGCCGCCGGGAGGAGGAGCGCCGCCGGGAGGACCCCATCCAGGGGGAGCACCTCCGGGAGGACCCCAACCTCCGGGTGGCCCGCCGCCAGGAGGGTAACCGCCGCCGCCGTATCCGCCCGGGCCTTGCTGGGACATCGAAATTCGACCTCTCCACCAGCCGCTATCACGCGCCCCTCGCGGCCAGCAAGGTTCCCGAGCGCTGGCACGCTACTCGCAGCCGATTCGGGCGTCACGGACGAGGCCATGCAGGCGACGCGCTTTGCCGGCGCACTCGGAGGGACTCGATCTTGACGGCTACCATCAGGACGCCCGACAAGACCGCGCGTGCGCGCTCTGGTTCGCTCGGACAGCGAGTGCGTTCGAGCCCGCTCTTTCGGCTGCTGGGGCACGTACGACCCCACGGCAAGTACGCGCTCTGGACGGTCGCGTTCGGAGTGCTCGGCTTCCTGCTCTCCTTCGCGTACCCCTGGATCATCGGGCGCACCGTCGACACCGTGACGAGTCGTCACGGTGCCGATTTTCCACACCAAGACCGTGAGGTCCTCTGGCTCACCGGGCTCTCGCTCCTGGCAGCCGTCCTTCATGCGCTCGTGGTTTACGGCCGAGGCCACTCGAACGTGAAGCTCGGAGACTCCATCGTCACCGACCTCCGCCGTCAGCTCTTCGATCACCTTCAAAAGCTCAGCGTCGGGTTCTACACGAAGGAGCGCTCCGGCAGCATCCTCTCGCGCGTCATCCACGACGTCCACTCCGCGACGCTCATCATCTACGACGGCGTGATCGTGGCGGGGCTCGACGCCATCCAGTTGTGCATCGCCTTCGCGCTGC
>JAEZYO010000244.1 GCA_023419055.1 Pseudomonadota bacterium
GTGAAGGCCCCGCGCTCGTGCCCGAAGAGCTCGCTCTCGAAGAGCGCTTCCGGGATCGCGGCGCAATTGATGGGCGCGAAGGGTCGAGCTCTCCGCGGCGAGAGCTGGTGGATACGGCGAGCGATGACGTCCTTGCCGGATCCGCTTTCACCGATCAGGCAGACGACCACGTCCTTATCCGCGACCGATCGCAGCAGGTCATCCAGGCGTTTCATGGCGCTGGAAACCATGACGGGCTCGAGGACGACGTCGGAGGGGCGCGATCGGTGACTCATGGGCCCGAAGACTACGCCAAAATGGCGCGGTGTGCCGACGAGACTTCGGCTCGGCCCGGAGCCGAGCGGTTCGAGGCCCGATTCTCGCTTTGGCACCGAGGTTGCTCTGCGCCGGAGCATGCGACTAGCTCGACTGAAGGCCTCGCTCGTCTTGGTTTCGAGCGATCGGGAAACCGCGCACGGAATCCAACAGTACTTCGATCGTGTGGGAGCACGCACCGTTTGCGCCACCACGCTCGAGGAGGCGTCGTCCGTCGGAGATCGCGTGGATGCCGCGGTGATCTTCGCCGACGGCATGCCGCTCGAGGCGCTGGCGGAGGCGGCGCGAGAGCTTCCGGTGAGGCTCGTGATCGTGGTCACGAAGGAGGTCGAGGCGGTTCGCGACGTGCTCTGGGCGAAACCTTCGAGGGCGCGGGTGCTCGTGCTGCCGAGGCTCGCGTGGGGCTTCACGTTGGTCGACGTCGTGCGCCGCAGCCTGCTCGTGAGCCAGGCGACCGCCTGATCGGCCGAGCGCCGAAACTGCTTTCGGTTCCTCGCCAATGGCGATCATTTTGGCGCACGGACGGCCCTGCCTGGGGTTGTGTATGCCAAAGTGGCGCACATCGCGGGGCGTGCCGGTAGCGCGCGAGTCGAGGCGCGCCCGGAGAGCGATTTGGCCGTGGATCGCGGTTGGCACCCTCGTTGCTCAGGCGTCGCCGCGTGGACAGTCGAAAATCGCTTCACGCGCTCTTCCCCGAAGGGCTGCGCGAAAGGTTCCAGTTTCCAGTAGGTGTCGCACTGAGGCGGGCGCTCGCCTCGGGTTACGATGGTGCTGCGCTCCGTTCGGACATTCTCGCCGGCATCGTCGTCGGCATCGTGGCGCTTCCACTCAGCATGGCGCTCGCGATCGCGGTGGGCGTGCCGCCGCAGCACGGCCTGTACACCGCGATCGTCGCGGGCGTGGTCGTGGCGCTGACGGGGGGGTCGAAGTTTCAAGTCACCGGGCCGACGGCGGCGTTCGTCGTGATCCTCTCTCCGATCGCTTCCCGTCACGGGCTTTCCGGTCTCCTGACCGCAGGCCTCATGGCAGGCGTGTTGCTCGTGGCGATGGGGCTCGCGCGGCTCGGCAAGTGGATTCAGTTCATCCCGCACCCCGTCACGACGGGCTTCACGGCGGGGATCGCGGCGGTCATCGCCACGCTGCAGTTGAAGGATTGTCTGGGACTCCCCATCGCCGCGATGCCCGAGACGTACCTCGAGAAGGTCCGCGCTCTCTGGCTCGCTCGGGGCGAAATGAGTATCCCGGACGTTTCGGTCGCGGGGGCCACGCTCTTGGCGTTGATCGGTTTGCCGCGCTGGTTCCCGAAGGTGACGCGCTACGTGCCAGCTCCGTTGATCGCGCTCTCGCTAGTCTCGGTCGGGGCGGCGCTCGCCAGCTATTTCGATCCTTCGCTCGCCGTCGCGACGATCGGGTCGCGCTTTCACTACGAGCTCGACGGCGTGATGAAGAGCGGCATCCCGAGCCTCCCTCCGACGCCCCGGCTCCCCTGGGGGTCGGGAGACCTTTCGCTCGCTTCCGTCAGTCAGCTCGGGTCCGCGGCGTTCGCCATCGCGATGCTGGGGGCGATCGAGTCGCTCTTGTCTGCGGTGATCGCGGACGGGCTGACGGGGAAGCGTCACGACCCTGACGCGGAGCTGATAGGCCTCGGTTTGGGCAACATCTGTGCGCCGTTCCTCGGCGGGATCGCAGCCACCGGCGCGCTCGCCCGCACGGCGACCAACATCCGAGCGGGTGCGCGCTCGCCGATCTCCGCGATCACGCACGCGGTTTTCGTGCTGCTCGCCACGCTGCTCCTCGCGCCGCTTCTATCCTTCGTTCCGATGGCCGCTCTGGGCGCCTTGCTGCTGCTCGTCGCGTGGAACATGTCCGAGGCGCGACACTTCTGGGTCATGCTGCGGATCGCCCCCCGGAGCGACGCGCTGGTTCTGGTCACGTGCTTCGTGTTGACGGTGCTGTTCGACATGGTCGTCGCCGTCTCCGTGGGAGTCGTGCTCGCCTCGCTGCTCTTCATGAAGCGAACCGCGGATCTCACTCAGTCGCGATTGTTGCAGAGCAAGACGGGGGAGTCCGACATCGAGGTGCCGCACGGCGTCGCGGTCTACGAGGTAGCCGGTCCCTTGTTTTTCGGCGCCGCCCAGAACGCGATGAACCTGCTTCACACCGTCGATCCCGGCAGCTCGGTCGTCGTCCTCGCGCTCGGGCGGGTCCCGTCGATCGACGCCACGGGGCTCGTCGCTCTCGAGAGCGCGCTCTCGAGGCTGCAAGAGTCGAAGAAGCGCGTGATCATCGCCGGGCCGCTGCCCGAGCCACGCAAGGTGTTCGACAAGGCGAAGCTCCCGGATCACCACCAACACGTCACGTTCGAGGAGAATCTCCCGCGCGCGCTCGAGGTAGCCCGGAGCTTGGTGAACTCTCCGGCCTCGCTCGTCGCGACGTGAGGGCGCAAGGAGACGCCCCCACAGCGCCCCGGCTGGGTGAGGCCAGTCGGGGCCGCTGCGCCAACGTGCAACGTGCCCAGCGTTCGGGTAGGCGAGAATTCCGAAACGGTTGCTCGTGAGCGCTCGCCTGGCACGACGGCTGCAGCTGTGGGAGCGGGGAGGCACGCATGCCCCGGACCACGAGAACTGCCAAGGACCTGTTCATCGCGAGCTTGTTGGCCGCGAGCCTCGCAGCTTGCAGCGGCGGCGACGACGCTGGTGACGACAGCGACGGCGAGGACGGCACGCCGTCGGGAGAGATTCAAGTCTTCAGCTGGTGGACGAGCCCGGGGGAGGTCGACGCGCTCGAGGCGCTGGTCGACCTTCAGGAGGAGAACTATCCCGACACCAGGGTCCGAAACCTGGCAGAGGAGCTCGCTGACGAGGCGCGCGCGCGCCTCGCGCAGCTCTTGGCCGACGGTACGCCGCCCGACCTCTACCAAGCGAACATCGGCGCCGACGAGTTCAGGTACGTCCTCTTCAACGGCATGGACGACTCCGACAGCAAGGTCGAGTCACTGAACGACTTGATGGCAGAGCACGGCTGGCTCGACGTCCTGCCCGAGGCGGTGGTGGACACGCTCTCGTATCGAGGCACTGCCTATTCGGTGGCGCTCAACGTTCACCGCATCAATTCGCTTTTTTACAACAAGAAGATCATGGAAGAAGAGGGCCTGTCCGTACCGGAAACCACGGACGAGCTCTTGGTGACGGCGGCCGCGTTGGAAGACGCAGGGTACACGCCGCTCTGCATCGGCAGCTCCGATCCCTGGACGCTCGCGCTGCTCGTGTTCGAGGCCGTGTTTCCGGCCGTCGCGGGGCCCGAGTACTACACGAGCTACTGGACCGGCCGAGAGAACCCCGACAGCGAGCAGATCGACGAGACGCTCGCCTACGTGAGCGAGCTCTGGCCGTACTTCAACGCGGACGCAAACTCCATCGACTGGACCGCCGGCGTCGATCACATGTTCGACGAAGAGGAGCCTTGCGTCATGACCGTCATGGGTGACTGGGCGAAGGGCTACCTCGCGACCAAGGGTTGGGTGGCTGGCGAGGACTTCGACCAGGCGCCGTTCCCGGGCTCCGGGGGCACGTTCGTGTTCACGTCGGACAGCTTCTTGCTCCCGAAGGGCGCGCCCAATCGACCTGCCGCGGTGTCGTTCCTCGAGACCATGATGTCGCTCGAGTCGCAAATCGAGTTCAACCGACTGAAAGGGTCGATTCCCGTGCGCACCGACGTCGACCCCGCCGCGTTCGACGAGACGACCCAGCGCACGATGGAAGAGTTCCAGAGCGACACGCTGGTGGTTGCCCGGTCGGGCCTCGTGCCGGCCGAGGCGTTCGCCGATCTCGACGACTCACTCCAATCCTTCGTCGTCGACGGCGACGCAGACGCCGTCAAGAACGCGCTCGTGAACGACTACGCCACCCTCGAGACGTACCCAGGGAACCTGGATTGACGGAGCTTGCCCGGGTCACGCCGCGAGGCCGTCCTCGAGAGAAACCTTCGCCTTTCCCGACAGTTCTTCGAGGCGGAGCTTGAGCTTGCGCTTCGCGCGGCTCTCGAGCTGACGAGCGCGTTCGCGCGAGACGCCGAGGCGGCGGCCGATCTCCGCGAGCGAGAGCTCGTCGTCACCGTGAGCCATCAAGCGATGCTCGACGATGAAGCGCTCGCGCTCGTCCAGGCGGGAGAGCGCGTCGTCCACCGCGCGCTTGGTCGCGGCCTCGTCCTCCAGGGTCGACAGCATGAGCTCTTGATCCACGCCTGGGGCTGCCAGCGTATCGAGCAGGGTCAAGGTGCTCTCGCTCGAGAAGGTGGCGTCGAGCGAGACGTCGCGCGACTCGAGCCTCCGCACCATGTCCACGACCTTGGACTCGGGGAGGCCGACTTTCTCTGAAAGCTGGGAGATCGCCGTCTCTTCGTCCGCGATCAGGTTCCCGAGCCTCGCCCGCTCGCGCCGGAGCTTGAAGAAGACCTTCGATCGGAAGGGGCCGGAGCCCGTGCCGACCAGGCTGAAGGAGCGGATGACGTGGTTCAGGATGTGCGCGCGCACCCAGTAGGAGGCGTAGGTGACGAAGCGCGTCCCTCGAGCGGGATCGAACTTGGCGAGCGCGTAAGCGATGCCCAGGTTGCCCTCGGCGACCAGCTCTTCGAGCGGAACCCTGTAGCGCCGGTACTTGATGGCGATCGCGACCACGTAGCGCAGGTGTGAGCCGAGCAGCGTGTCTTTGGCGCGCGGGTCGCCGGCGCTCCGGTAACGGTCGAAGAGCTCGAGCTCCTCTTCTCGCGAGAGCGTCTGAACGGCGTTGACGCGTTGGATGTACTCCCGGAGGCGGCCGTTTTCGGAAAAGGTGCTGGCTTTCGTCGCGGTCATGCTTTGCTCCTCGTGAATCCGTCAAGCGAACCGAGGCCGATACGCGTATGAACACGCGACTCGGCTTCGGCGTTGAAGCCTCCCTCTCGGGAGCGCCACGATTCGGAGTCTCGCGTCCCGGCGTGAAGGCCGTTCGCGGAACGGCGTGAAGAATTGTTAAGGAGACGCGACGGGCAGCTTCAGCCCCACGCTCGCGCCACCTTCCGGGCGGTTGTGGGCAAAAACACTGCCGCCATGGGCGCGCACGATACGGTCCACGAGCGACAGGCCGAGGCCGAGGCTGCCGTGCCCGCGTTGCCCGCTGCGGTAAAAGGGCTCGAAGATGCGAGGGAGCTCGGCTTTTTCGATGCCGGGTCCGCGATCGATCACCTCGAAGCGCACCTGGTCCCGCGGGACCTGGCCCAAAGCCGCCTCGCGCGGTGAACGGCCAGCGGGTTCACGCTCGAGCCGGACCCTCAGCACACCGCCGCCGTGGGTGCTCGCGTTGTCGAGCACGTTCGCGAGAGCGCGCCCGATCAGCGTGGGGTCCACCTCGACGACGGCGTCGTCGCTCAGGTCTTCGAGGACGTCGCCCGGGAGATCGGCGCTTTCGAGCGCGCGCCGGGCGAGCTCCACGGCCGGCAGGCGCTTGGTGGAGAGCGCCTCGAAGTCGAGGCGAGAGTTGGCGAGCAGCTTCCCGACCAGCTCGTCGATCTCGACGATCTCGCGCTCGAGATCCTGAACGGCTCGTTCACGGCTCGCTTCGCTGCGGGCGAGCTCGGCGAGGACGCGTAGCCGCGCGAGCGGGCTCCTGATCTCGTGGGAGACCGCGGCGAGGAGCTCGCGCTGATCGCGGAGCTGCTTCTCCAGGCGCTCGGCCATTTCGTTGATGGCGTTCGCGAGCCCACCGACCTCACCGGCCTGGTGCCGTCCGAGGCGGACGCGCGCGGTGAGCTTTCCGGCGCCGATTTCGCGCGTCACTCGCACGAGCTCGCCGAGCGGTCGCGTCAAACGGTGCGCGATCCAGGCCGAAGCGACCCAGATCGTGAAGGCCGCGGCGGCCAGCGCCGAAAGGAACGGGAGCGGCGTCTTACGGCCCTCCATGCAACCACGTACGCGCCCGAGCAGCCGCCCTCCGTCGACCACGTCGACGGCGGCGTGACTCCGGTGTTTGCACTCGGGGCCCACGTGCTCGAGCACCGTTCCGTCCGGGGTCTCGACGGTGACGCCGATCTCGAGCGCTCGGGAGAAGCGCTCGGCCAGCGCGCGGCGCTCCGCGGGCTTTGCCCAGACACCCTGGAACTGCTCGGCGACGAGCCGCCCCACGGCTTCGATTCGATTGCGGAAGGTGACGCTGCTCGTGCCGAACAGCCCGAAGCACAGGGCGACCGCGACCACCGTCGCGACGATGGTGACGCCGAACCACACGAACAAGCGCCGCTGGAGCGTACGCCGGGGCAAGAGCATCGCGCGGTAGTGCTCGATGCGCGCTCGGTGACGCTCCGCGCGCAGCCGATGGTGCTCGCCATGCCTCCGGCGCTGCTCGTCGTCGTGGTACTTGAAGGGCGGTGGCGGCAAGGCGGCCTAGTCGCGCGCGAGGACGTAACCCACGCCTCGCACGGTCTTGATGAGCCTCGGCGGATCGTCCCCGAGCTTCTTTCTCAAATGGGAGATGTGCACGTCCACCGTACGGTCGTTGACCAGAGTATCACCGCGACCGGAGAGCTCGAGCAGGCGGCTCCGCGGCACGACCTGGCCGGGACGCCGCATCAGCGCGACCAGGAGGTCGAACTCGAGCCCGGTGAGCTCGACGAGCTCACCCGAGACTCGAGCTTCGCGCGATCCGAGCTCCACCGTCACCGCTCCGACCAACAGGCGCTCCTCGTCGAGCGCGGGTTGGGCACGGCGCAGGACCGCCTTCAGGCGGGCCAAGAGCTCGCGCGGGCTGAAGGGCTTCGGCAGGTAGTCGTCGGCGCC
>JAEZYO010000544.1 GCA_023419055.1 Pseudomonadota bacterium
GCTCGAAGTGGTGCAGAGCGCGATCGTCGTGCGAAACACGGTGATACCGAGATCGGTGCTCACCGGGCGGTCGAGAAAGGCGGGCGGCGCTGATTTTCCCTGGATCCGAATGGTGCGTCCCTCGAAACTCGACTCCTCTCCGACCAGGTTGACGGTCACCTGGAAGGTGCGCTGCTCCGCGGCCGGACAGCACCCCAACACGAAGGCACCTCCGAGCACCACGAGCGAGTCCCTCATCGCGAGTGGCAACGTATGCGACTGCCGAGGATCACGTCAATCGTCAATTCTTCGAAAGCTCTGGTCGTTCGACCGGTCGTCACAGTCGCGTCGTTCTCGAGTCGAACTCGTCTTTCGACCGATGCGCGCACGGCGACTGGCGAATCGATGACTTCATGATCGTGCGTCGGAGAGGCCGAGTTCGGAAAGCATCCTTCGCCGAATACTCGGGACTCATGACAGCTGCTTCATCATGGTGCCGGCGAGATGGGAGAGATGACGCGCGCTCCTCGCGCCTCGGAGCGAGCCATCAGTCGTCGTCGCTCGCCTTGCATTTGCCGCTGCCGACCGCGCTCTCGCACTCCTTTGTCGCGGAGGTGGCAGCCGTAGCGTGCGATACGAGGCATTGCTGTGTCTCCCCGCTGTCATAGCCGAGCGCAGGGGTGACCCCGTAATTGGCCAGGTCGGTGCGGTCCAGGCAGAGCTCGCTGCATTTCGCGAGGTTCGCGAAGGAGTGCTTTCCCGTCTTGCACGCGGAGAGCACGATCGAGCAGTACCCTTCGCAGGTCGACCCGCACTGGCCGTTGCCCGCAGGGCCGGCACTCTTGCAATGAGCTGCGGGTGACAGCGCGGCGAGCGTCGCTTGCGATTGGCGACAGGCCACGGAGTTCCCCGAGGTCGAAAGAACGGTGCCGAGCGGCAGGAGCGCGCACACGGCGAGACACTCCTGTTCATTTCGATACTGCGCGTACTCGCCGCTGCAGTTCGCGAGCACGCTCGCGCAATAGCTCTGACAGCTCAGCGACGGCGGTTCCTCGCTGCCCGCGCTACCGCCGGACGCGGAGCTGCCTCCGCTGCTCGAGGTGCCGCCGCTGCTCGGCTCGCCCCCGCTCCCGGTTCCGCCGCTTCCCCCGCTCGAGGTGTCTGCTCCGGCCGCGCCTGAGGTTCCACCGGTCGCCGGCGACCCAGCGACCCCTCCATCACTATGGCTCGGAGGTAGTTCTGGCTCCGAATCATCGGGCGACTCACCGGTAGACGGCGCAGCACCAACTCCGCCGTCCGAACCTTCTGGTCCAGATGAACCTTGCGAGGCGTCGTCTTCATCGGAGCTCCCGTTCTGGTGGGTGCCGCCCGAGCCTTTCCCCGAAGCGCCGGGGAGGGGGCCCGAGTCGGGTAGCGTAGAGTCGCGATCGTCGAGATGAGCGTCCTCGATGCCCAGCACGTCGGCGCAGCCCGAGATGGCGAGCAACGAGAACAGGGCTGCGGCGCGCATCAGAAGCGCCCCCTGAGCTCGAGCGAGGCCGCGCTCGAGCGCACCTTGGGGCCGAGCACGATCTCCTTCCCCGACTCGTCGTCGGGTGCGGACAGCACGAGCACGAGGCCCGTCAGCGCCAGGGCGCCGCCTGCTGCGAAGCTGACGGTCGAGGCGGTCGCGAAGGTCTGTGCCTCGTCGCGCAGCTCGACCCCCTGCGCCGAACAAGAGTTCTCGTCATCGGGAGCGCACTCGTCGAGCGACGCGTCGTTCTTGCCGCGCGCGATGAACCCGAACACGCCCCCTCCAACCAGACCGAGCACCCCGGCGCCCAGCGTCGCGTAGCCCGAAGTGCGCTGGAAGGAGCTCGACTGAGCGTCCGCGAGCTTCGGCACCTTGACGTTCAACCTGGTGGGAGCCGAGGGGACCACGATTTCCTTCGAATAAGGCACCTTTCCCGGTGCCGTGACCAGCAGGCGCTGAAAGCCGGGATCGACCGGGATGGGGACGCCGAGAGACGCCGGAGGTAGCTTGGTGCCGGCGAGGCGGACGACCTGACCCGATGTCGACTCCACCGTTACGGTGACGTAGGAGAGCTGCTTCGCGATGGCCTTCTCTCGCACCTCCGCGATGCGCTCGCGCTCGACCTGCCCTGCGGCCTCGGCTTGTGAGCGCGCCTCGCGAAAGGTGGCCCACGCGCTCGCGTTCCGCCCTTCGTGCTCGTAGCAGTCGGCGAGGTAGAGCAAGGTCCCGATTCCGGCGTCGAGCTCCTGGCTCGCCTCGAGCTTGCGGCAAGCCTCGGGATAGCGGCGCTCCTCCATCAGCGCGACCGCCTCTTGGAAGAGGGTCTCGGCTTGCGCCTTGTTCGCGGTGTTGCCCTGCGCGAGGGAGGGCATGGAGAACACCGCCACCGCGAGCGGCAAGGATTCCAACCAACGCATCATCGTCTTCCTCCGAAGCTCGAGCGGTCCCAAGCGTCGTTGGGGCGCTCGACGTGACGCACCACGGGTGGAGGCGCGGCGAGCACTCGCGCCGGCGCGACGTCACTCTCTAGCGTGGACTCAGTCGTGGTTTCGGCGTCGGCCCGAGCCCGCGCGGGCTTCTTCCGCGGGCGAGGAGCGGGGAGCACGCTCGGCTTCGGGATCGGCGCGGGGGTGACCGACGGGATCGGTGCGGGCGGCACGAGAGCGCTGCCGTCCGGTGCCGCGTCCCGCGCTGCGTCCGTCCCTGCGTCACTCGCGAGCAGCGGCTCGACGGGCGCCACCAGGCTCGAGCTCAGAGCAGTAGCGTCGCGGCTCTGACGAGCGGCGGCGTTGGCGGCGAGCGCGAGGCAAGTCGCCGACGCCAGGAAGACGCCGCCGAGGGCCCAATAGCCCAGGTGCGTCCTCAGCGACGCTTTCGGCTTCGGCTTGGTGGTGATGGTCGACCCGTGGAGCTGCTCGGATTGAGAGCTCTGCCGCGCCGTCCAGCTGTTGCTCGCGAGCGTGTGCGCGATGCGGAGCGCGCGATCCGAGGACGACGAGCTTCCGAAAGGCAGCAGCGCTTCGGCGAGCTCCTTGACGCTTTGAAAGCGCTCTTCGCGGCGCTTGGCCAGACACTTCAAGATCACCTGCTCGAGGCCCTCCGGCAGGCTTTGTCGCAGGGAGCGCGGCGGCGCGGGGTTCGCCTCGAGCACGAGCGTGCAGAGGCTCGGGATGGTGTCCGCTTTGAACGGAGGAGCACCGACCACGAGCTCGTAGAGCGTCGCGCCGAGCGACCAGATGTCGGCGCGCTGGTCGATGTCCTGCGAGCCGCGCATCTGCTCGGGCGACATGTACTGAGGCGAGCCGACCGCTGTCGCTTGCGTGAGCGAGCGCCCGGTGCCGCGGAGCTGCTTCGAGATGCCGAAATCCAGGATCTTGAGGACGGCGGTTCCGTCCGGCTGGCGCGCGATGAAGAGGTTTTCGGGCTTCAGATCGCGGTGAACGATGCCGAGCGCGTGTGCCTCCGCGACACCTTCGCAAGCCTCGAGCAGCACGTCGACGGCTTCGCTGATCGGCAGCGGCGCCTCGCGCGTCGTGAGAAGGTCGTACAGGTCGCGGCCTTCGAGGTACTCGAGAACGATGAACGGCGTGCCTCCGTCGAGCCGACCTAGATCGAGCACGCGAACCACGTGCTCGCTGCGGAGGCGGGCCGAGGCGCGGGCCTCGTGGCACGCTCGCTCCGCGACGAGCTCCTGGTCTGGCAGATCCTCGCGGACGATCTTGATCGCTACCGGACGGTCGAGGTCGAGCTGCGTCGCTTTCCAGACGATGCCCATTCCGCCGACGCCGATGAGCTTCTCGATTCGGTACTTGTCGGCGATCAGGCTGCCGGGGCCGATTCGGGGAGAGAGGGGAGAAGCTAGCTCGGACATGGGGTCGGAACGGACGCGCCGTCGCGACCACATCGAGCAAGGTCGGTGCCACACTCGAAAGGAGCCCGGCCGTGGTGTGCACTCAGCACTGATCGGGCCGATCCCTGCGAGAACCAAGGCTCGGCGCGCGGGCCCTGGGACCGGCGGGAGGTGTGCGGTCGGGGCCGATTGCCACGATCGGGGGGCCTCCGGTGCATCACTCCGCCGAGTTCAGTATCGGAGGCGCCAGACCAGATCGAGCGCGGACGCGCCGCGGTCACCCACCCGTGTAGCGACGGACCAGCGTCCCGCGATGCGAAGATCGAGCGTCGCGAAGGTGCGGTCCGGCGGCTCGCCGGGCCCGGGGTCGCCAAGGGCTCGGGTGACGCGCGCCGAGACGCGAGGCGACACCTGGACCACGATCTCCGGCCTGGACTCGCCGCTGCTCGTGTCGACGCGGGCGTCCACGTCGAGCTCCGAGAAGCGAGAGAGCACTCGATTGATGCCCTTCGTGGCGGTTCCGCCGACCACACCGAACGCGGCGCTCGCAGCGCTGGTGTTCGAGCCCGTCGTGCCCTCGGGGCTGCCGAACATGAGCAGGCTCACGATCTGGTCCTGGGTGAGCGCCGGCTCGGAGGTGAGGCGCAGCTTGCCGTCGGTAGCCGTCCCCGTGTACTCCGCGTAGACGCGGAAGTCGGCGGGCGATTCCCAGCGGGCCAGGGCCACGATCAGCGGGTTCGACGGGTCGGTGCCGCTGAACGTGATGACCCCGCGCTCGATGTGGAAGAGCTTGCCTTGAATGTCGAGCGTGCCGCTCCGAAGCTGGATTTGACCGGTGATCTCGGTCTCTTCGGCGAGTCGCATCTTGATCTCGCCGCCGAGCTCGACGTCGAGCTGATTGGCGCGCCGGACGCGCACCTTCTTGCCGAGCTCCACCAGAACGACGAGCGGCTCGCGCGGCTCCGTCTCGTCGGACTCGAGAGGTTGCAGCGGGAGGGCCGCGAAGGTGCCGTCCTGCCGGTGAAAGCCGACGCTCACGTGCTCGGCGGGCGTGAGCTCCTGAACGGTGTGCCCGGCCGCCTCAGGGAGCACGGCGTCCACTTCCGAGACTCTGACGCGTAAGAGGGCCGGCGCGTTCTCGCTGGCGGACCGGTAGCTGAGATCGATCTTGCCCGACGTGTCGCCGAAGCCGACACCCTCGAGGGTGATGGGGATCTTGTGATCCGAATCGATGCGCACGTTGGCTTCGGCGGTTCGTAGAGCGAGCCCCGCGAACTCGGCGTGACCGGTCGCGGTCAGTCGTCCAGACGAGCCGCGCGCTACGAGGCGGGTGAGGCGGGCGCGGTTCGGCTCGAGCTTCACGTCGGCGTCGATGTGGTGAAAGCGCTGTCCGATCGTCGGCTGCTGAAAGACGCCGCCGCGCAGCGTGGCGGAGCCCGCGACCTGGGCGGGGCCCTCGCCGAACTCGCCTCGCATGTTCGCGTCGAGCCTGCCGTCGAGCTCGCTGACGATGCCGGGCAGGAGGGCGTGCAGGCCGGTCAGGCGAAACTCGTGGGCTTCGAAGCTGGCCTCGAGCGGGGCTCGAACCTTCGGGAACACGCGCGCGCCGAACTCCATGCCGGCCTCGAGGTTCGCCTTCAGCCAGCCCTTCTTCTGGCGGAGCGACGCGCTTCCGCGCAGGCTGTCTCCCGGACCGTCGATCTCGACGTCGACACGATCGAAGCGCGCCTCGGCCAGCGCCAACCGCGACACCGCGAGCTTGCCGGACAGCTTCGCGTTAGTGCCGTAGTCGTCGAGTGCGACGCGACCGTCGACGCTGCCTTTCGCGCTGAGGTCCGACGCGCCAGGCAGCGCGGCGATCGGGAACTCGAAGAACTCGAGCGAGGCCTTGCCCTTGATCGGGCTCGCCTCCGGCGCCGCGCCGGCGAGCTCGCCCAGGCTGCCCTCCCACTCGGCGTTCAGGTGCGCGACGCGGCGCTTCTTCACCTCGACTTCGAAGCGGACATTGCCTCGTTCGCTGCCGAACTTCGCCTCGAGATCTCCGGCGAGCGGAGGCGCTTCCGAGCGCTCGGGGCGAAGCCCGCGAAAGCGCGCGGACAGGCCGATCTCCGGGTTCGCTCCGGTGCCCTGGACGCTGAGCTTGACCCGGGCGGTGCCCCTCAGGCCGCGCACCGGAACGACCTCGGGCAGATCGCTCAAGCGGCGCTCGGGGACTTCGGCGCTGGCCTTGAGCGGGAGTGTCCCGATGTCGGGGGCGAGGGCGCCAGGGAGGCTCGGCGGAAGCGTCGTCTCGCCCTCGAGGCACAGGAGGTCGCCCTTCTGGTCGAAGCTTCGGAAAGCGAAGCGCGTCTTGCCGTTCTTCGAATCGAGGCTCAGGTGCGTATCGACGTCGATGCCCTCGAGCTCGAACGGCTCCGCCTTGCGGGCCTGGCTCGGGGTCTCGACTTCCGATTTGTCCTTCCGCTTCGTCAGGAAGCCGAGGCCGCGCGTGGACACGCGCGCGTGGAGGTCGGGCAAGGCGTCGCCCGGTTGCTGCCGTTCGAGCGTCGCCTCGATGCGCACGGTGCCCTGCGCGCGCTCGAGCGAGAAGACCTCCGAAAGCTGGCCGAGCTCGAGCTCTCCGTTCACCTCCACCTTGCCGCTCAAGGCTCGCAGCGCCTCGTCGTCGAAGGCGAGCCTTCCTACCGTGACCTTCTCGAAAGACACGACGCCGGTGGCTCCGTGCTCGAGCTCCGCCTCGATGCGGCCGTTCAGCTCACGGTCGTCGAGTTGCCCTCGAAGCGTCAGCTTGCCGTCGCGCACTCGCCCGAAATCGAGATCGCGCGCGCTCCCCTCGAGGGTAGCCTTTCGGGCGCCGCGCCGCGCGCGATAGGTCGCCACCAAGTCGACGGTGCCGCTCCGGAGCGGCGACGCGACGCCGAGCACGCGGAGGGCCGCGCCCAGCTCGAAGTCCTCGGCTTCGAGCGTGAGCTCCTCGAGCTCCTTGCCGTAGACGAGCGAGCCGCGAGCGGTCCCGCGCGCAGCGATCTCTAGGCCGCTCACTCGAACTGTGTCGCCCAGATCGATCTTGCGGGCCACGAGCGAGAGCGAGTCCCGGCTCTGCGACACCGAGAGGCGCGAGTCAGAGAGCGAAAGCCGGGGGGCGAGCTGAAGCTCGCTGCTGAGGGCGTAGGTGCGCAGATCCTCGCCCGCGAGCCTCGCCTCGAGGTGCGTCCGCTCCGGCCCTCCCGCCGCCTTCAGCTCGATGGTAGTGAAGCGCTGCCCGAAAGCCGTCGTGTCTCGCAAGAGGCCTCGCAGCATGAGCGCTGGATTCGAGAGCGGGCCTGCCGCGTGCGCCGAGAGCGCGAAGCCGCCCACCTTGACCTCCGGGTGGCTGAGCGTCGCGCGGCGCAGATCGGCGCGTGCCTCGAGCTCGTTCGTGCCGAGGTCGACGCGCGCGCGGGTCTCGAGGAACCCGGAGAGATCGAACCCCGGGGCGAGCGCGCGCAGGCGCGGAGGGCTCTTGAGCGAGGTCTGCGATTCGAGCTCGAGCACGCTGGTGCGGCCCCCCGTGAAGGAGTAGTCGACGACCGTGATCGCGCCGGCCTCCTCGGCGTGGAGCTCGCCGTCCGCTCGGAGCGGCGCCTGCTTGCCCGCTTGCTCGATCTTTCCCGAGCTCGCGAGCCGAGGTAGCGCCTGCCCCGAGACCAGCGACGGCGGCACGACGAGCGAGTAGCTCGCCGAGAGCGCGTCGCCCGACATTCGGGCTCGTCCCTCGAGCTCGAGATCGACTCGGCTCGGAGGTGCGCCTTCGAATAGCAGTGCTGCATTCAAGTGGCGCACGGAGAGCGCGAGCTCGAGGCTGGTCGCGTCACCGAGCAGGAGGGTACCGCGGGCGCTCGCGCG
>JAEZYO010000564.1 GCA_023419055.1 Pseudomonadota bacterium
ACGAGGGACACCCCGGCTTCACGATCGCGAACGCGCGCGAAAACCTGGACGAGTGGCTCCCGAAGGCGGAGAAAGCCGACCTGGTGCTGGTGCTGCTCGGGACGAACGACTTTGCCTGGTGGACGAACCGCGGCCCCGAGTCGCACCTCGAGGAGCTCTTCGGGCTCATCGACGACCTTTCGACCAAGCTGCCCAAGGCAAAGCTCCTGGTCGCGACGATCCCACCGCAGTCATCGGCGGTGATCGAGTCGCTGAAGCTCGATCGCCAGGTGTTGGCCCGCAAGTACAACGCGCTCCTCCGGGCGTCGCTACCGCGGCGCGACGGCTACGGTCGGCGCGTCTTTCTCGTGGACCTCGAGCGCGTGCTCGAGGTCTCCGATCTCTACGACGGGATCCATCCGACCGGCTCCGCGCACCAGAAGATCGCGCGCGCCTTTCAGAAATCGATCGACGAAAACCTCGGCCTGTGAGGCTCAGCGCACGAGGAGCTCGCGCGCGCCGCGCTTGATGTCGAAGTGCAGATGGTTCCTGTGCGCCTCGTCGTAGCTCGGCGTCAGGAGGTGGTGAAAGAGTCCCTGGCGAGCGACCTCGCACACGAGCGAGCGCAAGAGCGTCGCTTCTTCGCTCGGCTCGGTGATGACCGCGTCCGGGCCGCAAGGAGGTCGGCCGCGCTCGCCGTGCCAGGTCTCTTCGACGGAGAGCTTTCGTCCATCCGCGAGCTTGAGCGCGAGGATGTCGATCGCGAGCCCGTGGGCGTGCTGGCTCGCCTTGTTCTTGCGACCCGGGAGGCGCGCGCGGGGCCGGTAGAAATTGTCCACGTGAACCTCGACGACGCCGTGCGGGGCGAGGAGCTTTGCCATGTCGTCGAGCGCGAGCGCGAGCCGGCAGTCGAGCACGCCGTACTTGCTGCTCGGCGTGACGAACTTCACGCCCTGAAACGGACCGGCGAAGCGCAACGGCGCGCCCACGCCGGCCGCGACGCCCGCTGGCTTGGTGGACAGCTTTCGCCGACGAAGCTCGGCGCGGCAGGTGACCGACGAAAAACTCGCGTAGCGTGACGCCGCCGCGTTTTGGGGCACCTGCTTGCCCGGAAGCGCCTTGCGAAAATCGAGGGCCGGCGCCGAGGTCGGCTCCACCGAAGCGTCCGCCTTGGGCGCGCCGAACAGGGGTACCGAAATGAGCAACCAGGCGACTGCCGAGTGAACGACACCGGGCAACACCCCGGTACCTTAACATGCTGAGAGAAATTCTGCGGACGGCGTCGCCCCGCTGAAGCCCCCTGCCCCGCGGCGCGCTCGACGCGCGCACGGTCGTGCCGCGGAAAACGGCTTCATTTCGACGCGGAACGAGCCTTGCAGCCGCTTTCCTCGTGATTCGGCCCGGAGCGTGCGCCCTCCTGTGCTGGCTGTGCGCGTGCCGCCCGGTCGAACAGACGGCACCACCGGAGCGAAGCGCGCCCGCTACCGTCTTCAACGCGAAGGCCGAGCGCCCCCGGCTGTCTACCCTCGACCGAGAACGCGCGCACGAGGCAGCTCGTTACGCTCCGCCGGACATCACGGCGTTTCAATTGCCCGACGCGTGCGAGTTCCGCAGCGCCTCTTTGGACAAGCAGCGCTCGCCTTCGGATCGAGTCCGCATCGCGAGCTGGAACGTTCGCTGGTTTCCCGACAGCGTGCTCGTGCCCACGAAAGATCGAGCCGGCACCGATACGGCGTGGCTGAGCTGCGCCATGGCGGAGCTCGGCGCGTCCGTCATCGCCGTCCAGGAGTTTCGCCGACACGACGTGGCGAAGAACGAGAGCCAGGAGCTCATCTCGCTCTTGAACCGGCGCACGGGCGGAGACTGGAAGCTCGAGCTCGATCGCTGCCCCGACACCGCGGCTGGGAACGAGTCGCACGTCGGGTTCTTGTACGACGCTCGCCGGGTCACGGCGAGCCACTTCGCGAACGTGGACGAGCTCAACCCGCTCGGCGGCTGCAACGGCGACTTTCACCCTGGATTCGCAGGCTATTTCCGCTTCCCGGGCGGCCTCGACCTGTCGCTCGTGAGCGTGCACATGATGTGGGGCGAGAGCGCGAAGTCCCTCGAGCTCCGCCGCCGCGCGCGCGACGCCCTTCGCTCTCCGGACCGCGCTCGCTTGCTGAAGAACGACGACGAAGATCTGCTCGTGCTCGGCGACTTCAACACGAACGGCTGCAGCGACTGCAGCGTGCCAATGAATCCCCTCGACGAGGTGCGCGAGGCCGCGAGCGACGCCGCCCGTGCCTGGCCGCGGCTCGCCCTGCTCGACAACGATCTGGGCTGCACGGAGTACGACGGCGGCAAGCCGCTGCCGCTCGATCACGTGGCGGTCACCGCATCGACCAAGGAGCTCCCGGAGGACGCGCGCGTCAACGTGTCCGGGATCTGCCCCGAGCTCGGCTGTCGCACTTTCGAACGCGACTCGAACGTCTTCCACGCCAGGCTGAGCGATCACTGCCCGATCGTGGTCGAGCTCATCGACCGCGACTGGGACTGACGCCGAGCAGCCCCTCCTGCTCGAGCAGCGCGGCGAGCTCCGCGCTGTCCTCGATTCCGGCTTTTCTTACCTGTCGCCGGAGGTTCGCGATGGTGTCGTAGGGCGAGCTCCGCTGAACCCGGCTCACCATCCATTTCGGCAGCGAGCCCTTCGGATCGCAGAGCACTTCCGTGAGGATCCTGGTCTGCCTCCCGCCGTCCACCGACGTGAGCACGTAGCCGCCGTGGACGACCTCACCCCTCACGTACTCGGTCTTCGGCGCGGCCGAGTCCTTCACGGAGTAAGCGCGCAGGCTCATCTGCTTCTCCCTCGGCTTGAACTCGAGCTTCACCTTGAAGACGAACTCGCGATCCGCGAGCAAGAACGGCGTCGCGACGTGATCCCACTGCACGTACTCGGTGTCGCTCAGCCTGCGAACGATCCTGCTCTCGACCAGGCCATCGATCCACTCGGGGCCGCGCGTGGTGTCGAGCAGCACGCTGCCCACGCGCAAGAGCGGCGCGTCGATGAGCCCCTCGCCCCGCAGCCCGACGATGCCGCGCCCGGGCACCTCGCGCCGGAACGAGGCGATACCCTCTCGCTCGTCGAACTTCTCCCAGGGCACGAGCCGCTGTCTTCTCGGCTCCGCGAGCGCTGCCCCGGACACGGCGATCAACCACAGGCAAGCCGGCACGAAAGCTCTCGAGTTCATCGCGAAGGCCCTCTCTACGGAGGCGGTTCGAACGACCTCCGTCGCGGGTCATGCTTTCGCGAAGGGCCTGCTCCGTAAACCGGAAAAACTCCGCGATCGGGATCGCTTCAAATGTCCAAGTCGACGGAAGCGTCGAGATACAGTCCCGTCATCCCGATGGAATAGTCGCCGGCGTAACTACAAAACGCACAGCCAGAGCCGAGCTCGTCTTGGTCGATGGTCGTGGAGCCGAACCGCCGGCTGACCGCCGCATTCACTTCCCACGCGCCGGCGTCGAACCCTGCGCCGCCGGTGATCGTTTGAGTTGGGGCAGGCGGCGTGCCGAACGCGGTGGGGTAGGCCTCGTTCGTCACCTTCGTGTCGAAGATGTATCCGAGGCGCAGCGGGATGGCGGAGGTGACCGGACCGGGCAGCCGGTACTCGACGCCGAGGCGAAACGTGGCCCCATTTTGCCAGTCGAAGACGTTGGGCACGGTCGCGTCGGTTCCGCCCAGGTTGCCGGTCAGCTCGACTCGATCGTTTTGGCTCTGAAATGCGTACTCGACGTCGAAAGCGACACGAAAGCGCTCGAAGTTCACGTCGACGCCTCCGCCGAGCTTGGCGGGCAGAATGAACGGCAGCTCCGCGTCCGTCGCTTCCTGCGTGAACACGGTCACGCTGTCCGCCTTGGTCGTGATTTCGATCTTGTTTCGGAAGGCGAGCCCGACGCCGAACTCCGGAATCGGGCGGTACTGAGCGCCGACTCGGAACCCGCTGAAGTTCCAGCCCGTCATGTCGAGGTTCAGGATGCGCGGGTCGTCGGGCGCGCCGCGCTCGCGCGTGAAAAAGAGCACGCTCGCCCTGTACCCCACGCCGATCGCGAGCTGTCCCGGGAGCACGTAGTCCTCCGGCACGTTGAGGCTGACGAGCGGCGTCAACTCCGCGAACACGATGTTCGTCGAGTCGACGAGCTCGTTCCCGCCGATCTCGTACTCGAACTCGGCTCCGCCCGAGGCGACCGGGAACACACCCACACCGAGCGTCACCCATTCGTGAACGCGGTACGCGGCGCCCACCAGGAAGAACGGCGCGATCACCGTGTTCGACTCCTCGCTCACGATCGAGGGCTCCGGAGTGGCCTTGACCTTGCCCAGGATGAGGCTCAGGTCGCCCATCAGCGAGAGGCCGCGTACCCCCTGCAAACCAGCCGGATTGTGAAAGGCGGCCGAAGGATCGTCCACGTAGCTGATGGCGGCGCCCCCCATCCCCTGGTGCCTGGCGCTATAGAGGATGGGGGTGTCGAAGCCGGCCGCCCGCGCGCTCGATCCGGCGAGCGCGAGGGCGAGGGCCGCCAGCGAGGCGGCGAGGGCTGTTCGTTTCATGGGGCCTCAGCCGTCGAGGCCGCTGCAGTCGTTGAAGTCCGAGCGACAGCCCGCGTCGATCTGGCACTGATTGCAGTCGTCGCTCGTCGGATCCGCGGCGCAATCGGCGAGACAGTTCTCGCTCGCGCACTGCACCGATCCGGCGTAGCAGGTCGCGCACTCGGCGCTGATGTCCGTGTCTTCTACGATGCACGAGACAGCGCACTCGCCGGGCTCGTCGTCCTCGAGGCAGCCGAGCCCGCAGCTCTGGGCCGAAGCCCGCGCTTCGCCGCTCTCGACCGCGTCGCAGTCGTTCTCGTTTTGACAAACCGTGTCCGCGTCGGGGTCGCAGCTGACGTTCTGGCTACCGCTGCCTCCGCTTCCGCCCTTCCCGGCGCTGCCGCTCGCGGAGCCGGCGCTACCGCCGCTGCCTCCGTCCGAGTCGTCGTCGTCGCTGTCGTCACCACAGCTCAGGGTGACGAGCGCCATCGCGAAACCGAATCCCCAGAGCAAGCTCCTCTGTTTCATCAGGGTCTCCTAACCACTCCCGGATGCCCACACCGTAGGCTCACGCCAGAGACGGTAGCCGGCCCGAAAGCGCCTGCAACGAGCGGAATTCCGCAAATCCGGCCTGCCGGACGGGAATCACCTGCGCGCCGCGCTCGGCTTCGCGTTATTCTCGTTCCTCACGCCTCCGCAACGCTCGCGAGGCGAGGAGCTTTTCTGAATCATGAGTGACTTCGACACGAAGAAAGTGGAAGAGGCTCGAGGGTTCGTTTCGAGTCTGGGCACGGGGCGCGAAGCGTTTCACTCCGAGGTGACGGAATACTGCCTCCGCATCGGAGAACGCAGTGCGGAAGATTTCATCCGTCACTTTCCCCCCATCAAGATCATGGAGGTGCTCGCCTCGCGCCCCATGGAGCGCGCGCGCATCGTCACCGAGGCGACCGGGATCCGAGAGAAGGTCGCGCTCAAGATGTCGCCCGACAACTCGGGTGAGGCCCTCCAGATCGCCCTCGACGAGAAGGTGACGACGCCGGCAGACATCGTGCGACTCTTCCAGCCCGACGATCGCCAGCGCTATCTCGATCGCCGCGCGCTCTGGAAGTTCGACGTCGAAGGCGAGCCATGGAAGGTGGCGCAGAGCGGCAAGGGCGCCTTCGAGCGAGCCAAATCGTACGTCGCGTACATCCTCGAGCGCGCGCTCGCGAACTTGCTCGTCAACCACGAAGAGATCATCGAGGCCCTCACCGTGGACAAGCTCGCGACGCTCTTGCCGCGCGACCAGCTGGGCGCGATCATCTCGAGCGCCCTCAAGAAGGGCGACAAGTTCACCGAGGCTCACCTGCTCGAGGCGGTCCCCCCCTCGTCACTCGTGAAGCACATCCCGCTCGACTACATCTGGGAGCGCGTCATCAACCCGCTGGTCGCCGAGCGCCACGAGTACGCCGATCGCGGCGGCGCTGGGCTCGGCGCGAAGTCGCTCGACGGCAAAGGTAACGTCGCGAAGCCCGATGAGCCCTCCTGGACCGCGCCTCCGTCGGGCATCAAGGTCGAAGAAGACGGCGATCTCGTCGGAGAGGACGAGATCATGGAGGACGCGTTCGGCGACGACGAGGCGAAGAGCACCGGGTCGAAGCGCGCCTCCGGAGCCCCCAAGCGCATCTGACCGTTTTTTCGGCCAACTTTGCTCAGTCGACGCCCTGCTTGCTCGCCCGCGCGAGCAAGAGCGCGAGCGCCCCGAGGTCGACCGCGGCCTCGGGGACCGACGCGTCTTCGAGCTCGCTCATTTCTTCGACCTTCGACTCGATGCGAGCCATGAGCTCGTCGACGCTCGAAGAGAGCCCCTCGGCGCGGAGCGCGTGCTCCCTGACCTTGAGGTCACGCAGGAGGTCCGCCTCCGACTCGCGCCGGCGCTCGATCGGCTCGTCGTCGTAGTCGTCCTCGTCGAAGCGCGACGGCTTGGGCGCGGCGGGCGCTGGCAGCACCGTCCCCCTCAGCGACTCGCTCCGGAGCTCGGCGAGCTCCTGCTCGACCACCCTCAGGCGCTCCGCGTCACGACGGGAACGCGCGCTGAGCTCGGCGATGAGATCCGAGTAGTTGGTTCCCTCGAGCGAGAGCTCGTGCTTCGCGGCGTCCAGCGCGTCGAGGAGCGGCTGCCAGCCGCTGACGGGCGGAGCAAGGCGCTGCATCCGCTTGTCGGCTTCGGCGAGCTTCTCACGGAGGGCTTGGACGGATTCCCATGCCGCCTTCTCGGTGTGCTCGAGCCACAGCTTGTTGGTGGGCATCTCTCGGGGCCTGCTCGTCAACTCTACTCACAAGCAGAACTTCAACGCGACTGTTTCAAATCGAGAGACGCAACACCGCAGTGATTCTCGTCGTTTCTCCCACCGTCGAGGGCACGCGCCTTGCCTCGTTCGGGTCGGAGGGCAACATGGCTACGCACCAGCCTGGTCACTACTTTCCGGGGCGTGCCTCCTATCGCTACCGCGACACGGAGACGCTGCCCGAGGTCCCGAAGGAACGCACGCCGTGGGCGATGGTCGCGGGAGCGCTGCTCGCGCTCCTGCTCGTGGTCGGAATGATCATCGGCTTCTGGCGCGCGGCGTCGGCGCCCCGACCCGTCATCGACTCACCCGATTTCGAGACGCCGCCCGGAGACATTCAACCGCGGCCCCGTTGAGCGTCGCCTCGCTGCGGCAATTGGCGACGCCGCTAGCGTGGCGTGAGGGGCCCGCTCGCTACGTCATCTGCACCGTCCCGTGCGCGCCGGGAGCGGGCTCGGGCTTCTCGCGCCGCAGCAACGCGCGCGCCATCTGCCAAGCCTGCTTGAGCCCGTACCTGCCGTGCATGTCCCAGTACTCCACGGTGTCGGGCACGACGCGGATCAAGGTGATCTCGGGATCGTCCTTGCCCTCCGGGAACCAGACGCGAAAGCTCTCCTTCCAGAGCTTCTCGCGGAGCTTTTGATCGCCGACCACCGAGGCTACCCCGGAGATCGAGACGAACGCGCGCGGGCCGGAGAGGGCCACGTTGACCTGCGATTCATCGGCTATTTCGCTGATTTTTCCCGATGCCACGCTGGTCACGAACCAGAGCTCGGCGTCCCCTTCCAGGTCGGCGATGACCATGGGACGAGATCGCAGCTCGCCGTTTTGCGCGCGCGTCACCAGCATCGCGGTCTCGAATTCAGCGAGCAGTGATCGGACGTGGTCGCGGGGTCGATCGCTCATTTCGTTCATGTCGCTCACCTCGCGGAGTGACGTTGCAGATCGCGTGCCCATTTCTCCCCGGGACGGTCGACAACGACGAGCTACCCGGCTACACTTCGTCGCATGCCGTTGTTCGTGGGCTGCCTCGCGCTCGTGTTCCCGCGGGTCGCGCTGGCGCTCACGTTCCTCTTCGGCGGAGACTTTCTCGAGCGCGCGTATCCGCACTACGTCTGGCCGCTGCTCGGCTTCTTGTTCTTACCGCTCACGACGTTGACGTTCGCTTTTGCGGTCAACGCGCTGCCGAGCGCCTCCGGCGTCAGCGCCTTCGGCTGGCTGCTCACCGGCATCGCGCTCTTCGTCGACGTCGGCATCATCGGGGGAAACCGGTCGCGCCTTCGCGCCCGACGACGCGACCGCGATCTCGAGGCGTGACGACGCTTCCCCGTCCTGCGACGCGCTCGTCAGCCCGGGTTTTCTGCTGGACCAGGGGTCGGCCTCGGCCTGGAGGACCGCGCAGCCGAGAGCGGAGCCCTGCGCCTGTCGACCGCCCGCACGGCGCGGGCCAGCGCTTCATGCATCGGCACGCACGGCATCCGTTCGAGCATGCCGTCGCGCTCTTCCAGATCCCAGAGCCCCATGCGCGTCCACACCGACTGCTCGTGCCACTCGGGCATGCCGAGGATGGGGTAGAGGCAGATGCCCCGCAGCGGCACGCCTTCTTCAGCGAGCAGGCTGGTCATGCTCGCTAGCTCTTCGACCCAACCACCGCGAGCGTCGCCGAGCTCGCTGGTCTCGCTGACGACGACGTCGTTTCCGTAGCGTTCGAAGGCACGCCGCACGAGGCTCGCGAGCGGGAGCCGGCGCGGATCGTCGGAAGCGAGCGGCGCCGTATCGCCTCCGAGCTCCCATTGATTGGTCCAGTAGTAGTTGATGCCGACGATGTCGAGGGCGTCGGCGTACCCACCGAGCTCCGGGTTTCGCCTGCCGCACATCATGTCCATGTACTCGAACACCACGTCATGATTGAAATGATGGGCGGCTTCGAGATCGCGATCGCTCGCACCCGGAGCGCAGACGACGTGACAGATCGGGTCGACCGTCAGCATGCGCGCGCCCGGGCAAACCTTGCGGATCTCCTCGATGGCCCGCAACGAGGCTCGCGCC
>JAEZYO010000865.1 GCA_023419055.1 Pseudomonadota bacterium
ACCCTGCTCTGGACCCTGCCACTCACCCTCCTGGGTATCGTGCCGTTGCCGACGGGCGTCCCCGCGAGCGTCTGGGCCGAGCTCTCGGGCTTCGGCTTGATCTGGCTCTCCGTCGCGACCATCGGCACCCTTTGGGGTGTGGCGCACCTCGAGGCGGGTCGCTCCTCGGTGCTCATCATCATGGAGCTTCTCACGGCCGTGGCCTCCGCGGCCCTCCTGACCGAACGCGTGCTCGCGCCGCTCGAGTGGCTCGGTGGTTCTCTGATCGTGGCGGCGGCCTTGCTCGAAGGTTGGCGGCGCACTCCAGAGCCCGTGCCGGCGCCAGTCACCACCGAAGTCGATTGATCGATTTTCGGGTGGCTCCCAACGCGACGCTCTAGCCCAGCGTGGTGGCCCGGCGCGGTCTAGTGCGGTGTCTCAGAAGTAACCATCGCTTTGCGAGAAAGAGCAGTCGACGCAGAAGGAAAGAAAGGAGCACTAGCCATCCGCGAAGCGGATGAGGAGAAACTGGTGCAGCCAGTTTCCGGGGGCGGGAACGCCCCCGAGGACGCGCTAGTGCTGGTGCGGCGTAGCCGCGCGCTTGGCGAAGCCAAGCTCAGAAGCAGCAATCGGAACGATTGCGACTTCTGGGACACGGCACTAGCTCGGGCAAAGCCTCACGACTCGACAATCCCCGAAGAAGCGCATACTTAATCGCTTAAGTTTCCATGACCGCACTTCGTACAGGCGCTCCCCTCGAGCGCTCCGACTTCGGCCCCGATTTTCGCTTCGGCGTCGCGACCTCGGCGTACCAGATCGAGGGCGCCGTCTGCGAGGACGGTCGCGGCGCGAGCATCTGGGATCGCTTTGCCCACACCGAGGGCAAGACCAAGAACGGGGATCACGGCGACGTGGCGTGCGATCACTATCACCGCATGCCCGAGGACGTGGGCCTGCTCGCCTGGCTCGGCGTGGACGCCTATCGCTTCAGCATCGCGTGGCCGCGCGTGCTGCCCGCGGGTCGCGGGGCCGCGAACCAGAAGGGGCTCGACTTCTACGATCGACTCGTGGATTCGCTCTTGGAGCGCGGCATCGCGCCTTGCGCGACGCTCTACCACTGGGACCTCCCGGACGCGCTGCCGGGTGGCTGGCTCGCGCGCGATACGGCGCAGGCCTTCGCCGACTACGCCGAGCTCGTCGGAGCGCGCCTCGGCGATCGCGTCGCGCTCTGGCTCACCCACAACGAGCCCTGGTGCCAGGCGTTCCTGGGTTACGAGACGGGCCTCTTCGCACCGGGCCACACGAACCTCGCGGAAGCGCTGCTCTGCGCCCATCACCTCCTCGTGTCACACGGGCTCGGCGTGCAGGCGCTCCGCGCGCACGTGAAGACCCCGGTCGGGATCGCTCCCAACGTCATGCCCGCGCATCCGGCGAGCGGCTCGGACGCCGACGCCGCGGCGGCGCGACGCTTCGACGGCTACTTCAACCGCTGGTTCATCGAGCCCCTGCTCGGCCGCGGCTATCCGAAGGACATGGTGGAGCTCTACGGGGCCGCGATGCCGGCCGTTTCGGCGCGGGACCTCGCGCTGATGTCCGAGCCCATCGACGTGCTCGGCATCAACTACTACGAGCGCCTCGTGATCGCGAACGACGACGCGGGTGGGACGCTCCGCACGCGCTCGATCAAGGATACCGGGCTCACGAAGACCGCGGACCGCGAGGTGTACCCCGAGGGGCTCGGCGAGATGCTGCGCCGCCTCCATTTCGACTACGGCTTCGCGCACCTGGTCGTGACGGAGAACGGCGCGGCGTTCGCGGACGAGCTCACTCCTGACGGGCGCGTCCACGACCGCGGACGCGTCGAGTTCCTGGACGCGCACCTCCGCGAGGTGCTCGCCGCCCGGGGCGCCGGTGTCCCGGTGGAAGGCTACTTCGCCTGGTCGCTCATGGACAATTTCGAGTGGGCGATGGGCTACGGCATCCGCTACGGCCTCGTGCACGTCGACTACGCGACGCTCGCTCGCACGCCGAAAGACAGCGCGCACTTCTACCGATCGTTCCTGACCGGCGCGCGCTGAGGCGCTCAATGCCAGGTGACGGTCGCGAACACACCGGGCATGAGCACGCTCGTCTCGCCGCGTTCGTCCCCGGAGAGCCGAGCGTAAAAGAGCCGCGCCGCGCCGCCGGCGCTGAACTGGCGCGCGATCCAGAGGCTGTGACCGATCTCGAATGAACCGCACGGGCCGCGCTGCTGCTCACTGCCCGCCTCTTGAAGCTCGAGCGAGGCGAGGCCCACAGCGCCACCGAAATGGAAGCCGTGCCGCCGGTCCGGGTAGTACTTCACGATCGCTTCGGCCTCGAACAGCACGAGCTCGAGATCCCGGATCTCGAAGCGCTCGCCGAGGGTTCCGATCACGGGCTCCCGCGCCAAGGCGCGCCCGAGGCGCCCGCCGAGCACGAGACCGCTGTCCGGCAGCGTGCCGCCGAACTCCAGCGCTCCTGCCGGGAACGCCAGCCCCTGAGCGGTCGAGGGGATCGACTGCCG
This sequence comes from Pseudomonadota bacterium, assembly GCA_023419055.1. Next base: position 2,525 of record JAEZYO010000865.1, read on the forward strand.
GAAGCCGTTGCTCACGCTCTCGGTCGAGTCGACGAAGATGGCGCCGGGGCCGAGCTGAAACTCGAAGAAGAAGCCGTCATGGGTCCGCTCGCCGGGCTTCTCCGTTGCCGCCTGGTCGTCGGCCGCGCGAGCTCCCGCGGGCCAGGCGAGTGAAAGCAGGCCGCACGCGCCTGCAAGGATCGCCGTGCGCCTCTTCGACGCGAGCCGTTCCGCCGAAGGGTCGCGCCGGTGGCCGATACGAAAAGCCACGAGCAGCATCGGAACAGCGAGCAGATCGGTGACGTCGGCGGTAGCGCGCACCGGACGGAGCGACGGCGCCGCGTCGCCGCCGAGCAGGGCTCCGATGCATTGGAATGGCCACTGCAACGCCCCCACGCCGTAGCGGTAGGCGATTTCGGCAGGCAGCCAAACCTCGGGCAAGGCGTAGGCGACGAGCGTCACGAGCAAGCTCACGCGAAGGGCCCGATTGGTCGCGACGGCGCTCGGCGAACGGCGCGTCAGCCGGAGCGCCGTCAGCTCGAACAGCGCCTGTAGGAACAGCGGCAAGATGAGGACGGCGGCGAAATCGGACAACTTGCCGCTCCACCACCCCGGATGAGCGTGCTTGAGCCAGTGATCGTTCACGATGAGGACGAACAGGCTCAGCGCGAAGGCTGGATGAAGGAGCGCGGTCCCGGGGGCGCGACGATCGTTCATCACTCCACCCTCGTGAGTGTGAGCCTCGGCGTCCCTTCAGCGAGCGGGCACGTGGTCACGGCAGCGTCCGCCTCGACGCCCGCCTCGACGACGAGCGGCGGAAACGGCTCCCCGTCGATGCGCTCGAGCTCGAACTCGTATTGCACGGCACACTCGCGCGCTCCGTACTCGCAACAGTCGCGATCCGTCGTGTCGGTGCAAACCTCGAAGATCCGATACTCCCAGAGCTCGGCCGGGGTCCGGGGAAACCTCTGGGTCTCGACCCCGTACCCACCGAACACGCCGTCCTCGCCCTGTCTCACCCGAACGCGCGGCATCTCCGTTCGACCGTCGCCGCCGACGGGTTCTTCACGGTACGAAAGCTCGAGCCTCAGCCGGAACGATCCGTCGAGGATCGCGGACTCCCCTTGCCAGAGCTCGGGCAACCCGGTGAGCTCGGCGCGAGCGCCGATGACCACGCGATCACCTGCTTCCGCGAGCTCGCTCGTCTCCGGCGGCAGCTGACTCGTGAGCGGAGCGCCGCTCCCGAAGTCATCGCAAGCCGGATCACCGGAGCACGCGAGACAACCGAAGAGAAGACCGAGCCAGACGGCTTCGAGCTTCATCGCGGCCGCACCTCCACCGTCCAGGGCGCCTGCGTGGGACCAACGCTCGGTGACTCCGATTTCGGGAAGCTCGAGTCGAGCTCGAGCGACCAATCGATCGTCACCGCTCCCCCGCCTTCTCCGCCGTCGATGCGCTCGAAGTCGACGAACAACTGAGCTTCGCAGGGTTCACCGCGCGTAGGATCGGCGCAGTTGCCTCGGAACGTGAGGTCGCGCCCCAGCGTGAAGCTCGTCGCGACGTCGAGCTCCGAGTTGGCGCCGGTCTCCGTGCCATCGCCGAGGCGGACGCTGACGAAGCGTCCCGTCGCGCCTTCGGTCGAAATCACTCCCCAGAGTCGGCTCGTTGCACGGCGAGTAGTGTCGACTCCGTCCGGGCCGAGCGCGGTGGCTGTCAGGGTCACCACCAAGCTCGATTTCGGCTCCTCGCTGGTCAGGACGACGGACCCCTCGGTGGCGGCTTCGAACAGGTAGTAGAACTCGTTGGGGTCGCCAGGCGGGCTGGTCGCGAGCAGCGCTACCGAGGTCACTGCCAGGAGCACGCGGAGCACCCACGCTCTCGCTCCCCTGACAGCGCTGTCGCGAAGCTCCGGCTCGGGTGCTGCGTCGACGTCGCTTGCACCCGACAAAACCCGCTCTCTCACCATGGGCGAGGCGTCGAAGCAACTAGCGTACCAGTCGCAAACCATCTGCAGCGCCGCTCGATGTGTCCCCCGACCCGCTACCACAGGCCCTGCGTCCGGCCGTGTCGAGGCGACCTCCTCAGAATGCACTCAACGCCGGCGAGGCCCCCGTGTTCTAGGGGGAGTGATGACCGTTCCGCGCCTCGTCCGCAGCAAGGAGCCGACGCAGGACTCCCTGGTTGCGCGCAGCGACGACGAGCTGATGACGCTCGCCGGTGCCGGTCTTCGCAGCGCGTTCGCGGTGCTGGTGGAGCGGCACGCCCAGCGCGTGGTCGCCCTGTGCACCCGCTTCTGCAACGACTCTCAGCGCGGCCCGGAGCTCGCCCAGGACACCTGGCTCCTCGTCTGGAAGGGGCGTGAAAAGTATCGCCCCGGAGGCGGCTTCGTCCCTTGGCTCGTCACCGTGGCGCGCAACCACTGTCGTAACGAGCTCCGGCGGCGCAAGGTCGCCGAGGCTCGAGAGCGCGCTCCCGTGCCGGACGATCTCGGCAGTACGCCCGGACAGCTCGACGAACTCCTGGTCGAGGAGCGCAGGCGACGCGTTCGCGCGGCGCTCGCGGAGCTCTCGCCCGCCCTCCGAGAGGCGCTGCTCCTACGCTACGGGGAGGGACTTCGTTACGACGAGATCACCCAGGTGGTAGGTACGGGAGAGTCCACCTTGCGGTCGCGCGTCCACCACGGGCTGAAGGCCCTGAAACAGAAGCTTTCGGAGGAGCCGTGAGCGACAAACATTGCCCGAGCGAGGCCGAGCTCCTGAGCTTCGTGGACTCGGATCTTTCCCCGGAGCGGCTCGCTCGAGTCGAGAAGCACCTCGAGGAGTGCAGCACCTGCGCGAAGCAGGAGCGGGCGCTCCGCAGGTTGATCGACGACATCAAGGCTCCCCCGACGCCTGCCCACTTCGACGCTTCGCACCACGTGAGCGACGTCATGCGACGCCTGAACGAGCCTCCCCAAGAGCCGCAACGCTTGCGGCCGTGGATGGGGGCGCTGGCGGCAGCGGCGGCGGTTTTACTGGTGGTCGCGCTGAACCTCCGAGGCGAACCTTCCGCTCACTTTGCGGCTCGTGGAGGCGCTTTCGAGAGCTCGCTCGCGCGCGACGTGGGCGTCGAAATCTTCACCCGAGATCACACGCTGCGCGCGATCGAGGTCGACGACCGGGTGCATCCCGGAAGCACGCTCACCGCGGCGCTGCGAAACCTCGGTCGGGACAACGCCTATCTCTTACTGTTCGCGGTCGACTCGCGGAAAGTCGTGCACTGGATCGCGCCGGAGTACACGACGGAGGGGACCGATCCGGAGGCGTCGCCGATCGAACCCTCCGACACGCCTCGATTCTTGCCGAGCGCGGTGCTGTTCGACGACCTCGCCCGGGGCAAACTCCGGGTGTTCGCCGTCATCACGCGCCGGCCGACGCGCGTGTCCGAGATAGAAAAGCTCCCGCCCGCCGAGCTCGAGAAGGCCCCACTGACGAAGCGGTTTCCGAACGCCGAAGTTCGCGAGTTCGTGCTCGATGTCGAACCCTAGCCTCACCCCTCGGCCCCCTGCCGGCATCTGGCTGCTCTTCGCGTCGTGCTTGCTCGCGCTCCTGTTCGACGCGCCGCCCTGCGCGGCGCAGGCCGAGGCCGCGGCCCAACCTTCGGCGCGCGAGCGGTTGAGCTTCGCGATCGTGATCGGCAACAACAAGAGCCTCGGACGCCGGCGACCCGAGCTGCACTACGCCGACGACGACGCGGCTCGCTATTTCGAAATCCTACAAACGATGGCGCCCGGGCGAGTCACGCTGCTCACCGAGCTCGACCGAGACAGCGCGCGCTTGTTTCCGGCCGCGCGCGCCCATGCATTGCCACCGACGCGGAAGAACCTGGCGTCGGTGGGCCGGAAGCTCGCGCAAGACGTGCGGGCCGCTCGAGCGCGGGGCCACGA
>JAEZYO010000310.1 GCA_023419055.1 Pseudomonadota bacterium
GGCTCTCGCCGCTCGCCACCACCGCGATTCGCTACATCGCGTCGCGCCGCCGCCTGCGCTCGCTGCCCGACATCGCGCGCCGCCTCGGCTCGCTGTCGGACGAGAAGGCGGGCGTCGTGCGCGCCACGGTGACCGCCGCCACGACCCTGCCGGAGTCCTTTTACGAGAAGCTCAAGGGCGAGCTCGAGGGCATCACCGGCCGCAAAATCGTGCTCGATCGTCGTGAAGACCCGAGCCTCATCGCCGGGGTCGTCACTCGCATCGGCGACAACACCATCGACGGCAGCCTGCGCGGCCGCCTCGAGCACATCGAACGAAAACTCGTGAGCGCTTCTTGAGCGCCCAGCCAGTCATCATTTCAGCCTAGAGAACACCCATCATGCAGCTCAGCGCCGACGAGATCTCCTCCATCATCAAGAAGCAGATCCAGAACTTCGACCGCGCCGCCCTGGTCAGCGAGACGGGCACCGTGCTCTCGACCGGTGACGGCGTGGCCCGCATCTACGGCCTCGAGGGCGTGATGGCCGGCGAGCTCGTGGAGTTCCCCGGCGGCGTCTTCGGCCTGACGCTGAACCTCGAGCAGGACAACGTCGGCGTCGTGGTGCTCGGCGACGCGGAGACCGTGAAGGAAGGCGACACGGTGAAGCGCACGGGCCGCATCGCGGACGTGCCCGTGGGCGAGGCGGTCGTCGGACGCGTGGTGAACGCGCTCGGTATGCCAATCGACGGCAAGGGCCCGATCGAGACCCCGCACCGCCGCCGCGTCGAGGTGAAGGCCCCGGGCATCATCGGGCGCCAGAGCGTGAAGGAGCCGCTCCAGACCGGCCTCAAGGCGATCGACGCCATGATCCCGATCGGCCGCGGACAGCGCGAGCTCATCATCGGTGACCGTCAGACCGGCAAGACCGCGATCGCCGTCGACACGATCATCAACCAGAAGGGTCAGGACGTCATCTGCGTCTACGTCGCCATCGGCCAGAAGGCGTCGACGGTCGCGCAGGTCGTCGACCGCCTGAACCAGTTCGGCGCCATGGACTACACGATCGTCGTGGTGGCCACGGCGACTGAGAGCGCGCCGCTCCAGTTCCTCGCGCCGTACGCCGGCGTGGCCATGGCCGAGTACTTCCGCGATACCGGCCGCCACGCGCTCTGCATCTACGACGACCTCTCGAAGCAAGCGGTCGCGTACCGTCAGCTCTCGCTCCTGCTCCGCCGCCCGCCAGGCCGCGAGGCGTACCCGGGCGACGTCTTCTACATCCACTCCCGCCTGCTCGAGCGCGCCGCCAAGATGGGCGATCGCTACTTCGTCGTGAAGAAGGGCGTGCAGGTCCCGGCCGGCAACCTCGACTACCGCGGCGAGGACGGCAAGATCCACATCGGCGCCGAGGCCAAGCACACCGCGCAGAAATCGCTCGACTCGCTCCCGAACAAGGCGGAGCTCGAGATCCAGAGGGATCCGCACTCGGGCGGCTCGCTCACGGCGCTCCCGATCATCGAAACGCAGGCCGGCGACGTGTCCGCGTACATCCCGACCAACGTGATCTCGATCACGGACGGGCAGATCTTCCTCGAGGGCGACCTCTTCTACTCGGGCGTTCGCCCCGCCATCAACGTCGGTATCTCCGTGAGCCGCGTGGGTGGCTCGGCGCAGATCAAGGCCATGCGTAAGGTCGCGGGCACGCTGCGCCTCGATCTCGCTCAGTACCGCGCCATGGAGGCGTTCGCGCAGTTCGCGAGCGACCTCGACGCCGCTTCGCGCCAGCAGCTCGACCGCGGTCGCCGCATGGTCGAGCTCTTGAAGCAGGATCAGTACGTGCCGCTCCCGGTCGAGAAGCAGGCCGTCTTGATCTACGCCGGCATCAACGGCCACACCGACAAGCTGCCCGTCGAGTCGCTGAAGTCGTTCGAGCAGGAGCTCTACCGCTACATCGACGAGAAGCACCCCGATATCTGGGACGATCTCAAGAAGAAGAAAGAGATCGACGACGACGTGAAGAAGAAGCTCGACACCGCCCTCAAGGGTTTCGGCAAGAGCTTCGTCGCCGGCTCGGGCGAGTCCGCCGAGAAGGGCGACAAGGTCGAGAAGGCCGAGAAGAAGAAGAAGAGCAAGAAGAAGGACAAGGATCAGGCTGCCGAGTAGTTCGGCGAGTAGGAGCCTCAAAAAGCCGTGGCCAACCTCAAAGCCATCCGTAAGCGGATCGCGACCGTCAAGAGCACGCAGAAGATCACGCGTGCCATGAAGATGGTGGCGGGCGCTCGCTTGAACCGCGCGCAGCAGCGCATCACCGCGCTCCGTCCCTACGCCGTGCGGACCGGGCACGTGCTCGCGGAGGTCACGCTCGGCCGAGCGGCGGCCGTCGAGCACGGCGCGCCGCCTCCTGCCGTGATCGAAGGACCGCCCGAGGGCGACAGCGGCGATCTCGATCACCCGCTGCTCGCTCGCCGCCCCGAGCGGAGCACGCTCTTGCTCGTCGTGACGAGCGATCGCGGCCTGTGCGGCGCGTTCAACTCGAACATCTTGCGGGCCGCCGAGCGTCTCTGGCGCGAGAAGGAAGCCGCTGGTCAGAGGGTGCAGATCGCGACCATCGGCCGCAAAGGTCGTGACTACTTCGCGCGCCGCAAGGCGCCCGTGTTCCACTCCTTCCAGGGCGTCTGGGAGAAGCTCGACATGGACCAGTCGCGCGCCATCGCGCGCACCGTGCTGAAGCCCTTCTTGCTCGGCGAGGTCGACGCGATTTACCTCGTCTACAACGAGTTCAAGAGCGCGATGAGCCAGAAGGTCGTCGCGGAGCCGCTCTTCCCCCTGCAGCCCGGCCAGCTCCAGGTGCAGGCGACGGAAGCCGAGGTCGACGAGCCGGAGTGGAAGCGCCACCGCGAGTTCTTGTTCGAGCCGAACAAGCC